>NZ_JAJEQN010000034.1:0-36534 GCF_020687335.1 Anthropogastromicrobium aceti | reverse complement strand
CCGGAATTTAGTCTTGCAAGAACTTTTAAGAACAGGTATTTACTTTTGCAAACTGGAAGTCAATTTACCAATTCACCACTTTATGATTATCACGCACAAGTATATGAACACTCTTTTTGTTCTGCTCACGAAGCACGGCAAATACGTGTTCCATCATCATTTTTGCAATGCCCTGTCCCTGCAAATCTTTTCTGACACACACGCGTGCCACCTCTGCTGACGGCTGAAAATCCTTGCTCCAACAATCAAGGTTATCCACTTCTTCGTCGTGATCAATTGAAATGGCCGAAATGATTTCTCCCTTTTGATTTTTCATGACAAACAGGCTGTCATGTGCAATATCAAACTCAATATTTTCCATGGAAGGATAATATTCATTCCAGTCTGCTGCTCCGCCTATCATTGAGCGATACAGCTTTAGAAGTTCATCTTTGTCGGATTCTTCTGCCAGCGTAATATTTCTTCCTGCCGCGATAATCTTATCCACAGTTTCCTGCCGGATACATTCGCGCAGATGTTTGATATATGGATGAAACTGCGACTTGTCAATTCCATAATTCTTTGTCAGCTCATACTCATGCGGCTCCCAGGTCTTAAGATCTGACTCGTTATGAGATAGTGCTCCCTCCATGTTGTCGAGTGCCTTGTAGATCTTTGCCTCTAATGTTTTTAGCTCGCTCATCTCCTGATAAAGTGTCCGCATCTTATCGTTAATTGGCTCTGGAAGTGTCGCTACCCACTGATAAAGTAGATTTTCCTCTGTTTCTTCATCGGCCTCTGTCTTTTTAAAACACGGAATATCACCTGTAAAACATTCACCCAAATCATGAATAAGACACATCTTGATTACTTTATTAATATCCACTTCTGGAAATTCATCTTCCATCCAATATGCCATCAGTGCCACTCTCCAGCAATGCTCTGCTACACTTTCCTTCCTGTCATCTGATGTGTAGCAATGACGCATCGTTCTTTTTAATTTCTCTACCGTGTGAAGTGCTTCTATTAATTTTTCTGCTTCCATATTTTTCTGTCTCCCAGTTTTAATTTTTGTCACTTCCATTATCGCTCAAAATGTAAAAAAGTGGTAGGGTTTTTATATTATTTTTTGCTCGTCAAAAAAACACAAAAAGAATATAAAATTTGACATCGTTTTTTGATGAGCGATGTGGTATGGTGTACAGTAAAGGAAGCTATTTTTATCTACAAAAAATAGCAAAGATATCATTTTTAAGGAGGGAACAACATGCGTTTTTATTGTACTGACGACACAGTTGATCTGGAACAGTATCCTTACCATGTGAGAGATGTCCATATCAGCGACCCATTTATTCTGGCAGATCCAAAAAGCCGCTGCTACTACACTTATGTACAGTTTGCAGATACAGAACGTTTCCCAGATGTGGAAACTGACAAAGAACACGGTGTATTTTATGTACTTGAAAGTAAGGATTTGATTCACTGGTCAAAGCCACAGATTTGTTTTCGTCAAAATAATTTCTGGGCAGATAAGGATTATTGGGCACCAGAGGTTCATATCTGGAAAGGACGCTATTATCTGTTCAGCTCATTTCGTGCAGACGGTCATTACCGCAAATGTCAGTGCTTAGTATCAGATTCACCAAAAGGACCATTTGAACCCATTCGTCAAGAAGCTGTTACACCAGATGGATGGCAGAGTCTTGATGGAACATTATACGTTGACCGATCAGGCAAGCCATGGATGGTATTTTGTCATGAGTGGCTTCAGGTTGGTGATGGTCAAATTTGTGCCATACCAATGTCTGATGATCTGGGAGAAGCAATTGGTGATCCTGTCATTTTATTTAGAGCATCCGATGGCAAATGGAATGCTAAAGGCGCAAAAGAAGGCGGATATGTGACAGACGGACCATTTTTGCATCGCCTTCCTGGCGGAAAACTTATTATGCTTTGGTCTAGCTTTACAGAAAAAGGCGCATATGCTGTAGGCTACGCGACAAGCCGTTTTGGTGATATTCTGGGGCCATGGGATCAGGAATCAGAACCACTGTATGCACTTGATGGCGGTCATGCAATGCTGTTTTATACCTTTGGCGGTCAGCTAATGATGGCATGCCACTGCCCAAATGATCACCCAAAGAAACGTATTCTTTTATTTGAAATGGAAGAAGATAAAAATGGACTTCATGTCGTAAACGAAGTTACAGGGAACTGGTTTCATGCAGCGGGAGGCCCTGCCAAAGGCTGGGTCTATAAACAGCCCTGTGTAGAAATTCCTAGCTTTGCAAAAGATCCAAGAGGATAACACTATACGTCATTAAAATACCCGGAATATATTGCTGCTATACAATATATTCCGGGTGTTATTTAGGGTTATGTCTTTTTAACTTGTAAATAACACTTTCATTTAAGCTTATTTTTTGATTGCATTATTCATTTCAACAAGTGTTGCAACATCTTCTGCCTGAGCCAAAGCATCCTGATAGAAGTAATCAAATACCTCATCAACATGATAGCTTGCCTTCAGCTCTTCAATCATGCTGTCACGCATTGCCTCAAATTCCTCATCAGACTCACATGCTACGCACTTAAATACATTCTTACCCATGTATGCATTGATTTCGTTTACCCAAGAAGCAACCTCACCTTCTGGATCACTAAATGAAATGTAATTCATAGAATCAGTAACAGGTGTTTCCTGACGATATACATCCACCTGAGACTCTGCACCATAATGATCAATGAAATCCTTAATGGTATCATTCATCTTTGCTTCCATAGCCTTTGTTGAGAACTGATACAGATCAGTGGTGTAGCCATCTGGCTGAATTGTTCCGTTTCCAAATCCACAGAAATGATGGTATACATTAATACCAGTCTCTACGCCAAGAGCATCATCCTTTGTTACTTTCAGGTACTCATCCGTCGGTACTGGCTCACCATCTTCCATATTCCACATACCACCTTCTAAGCCATTCCATGCAATTCTGGAAAATTCATATGTAGATACAAAGTCAAGCAATGCTACACAGCGCTCTGGATTTTCAGTATTTGCGTTGACAACATACTGTCTCTCACCTCTATACATATTTCCAAAACGATCTTCTGCATCTGCAGTCAAACTTGGCATTGAAATAAATGTTTTCTCATTTCCTTCTGCCTTGTTAAACTCTGTGTTTGCGTCATTAGACATCCAACCTGGTACATTAAACATATACTTTCCAGCCTTCAGATTTTCCGAGTAAACATCAGATGTCTGTGTAAAGGAATCTGGATCTAACAAACCTCTCTGGTTTGCCTTATTATAAAAACGAACTGCACGCCAGAATACACTTTCAGGATCGGTTAACTGATTTGTTTCAAGTGGTGTAGAATCAACTGTAGAAACACCAAGTACACGACCAGTTGTTTCTATCAAATTTACGCCTTCCTGCGGTCCAAGACCAAAGGTAAATACCCATTCACCCCATCCCTGACCTGCACCAAACCATGCACCGCATCCGTAAGTTTTCTGCCCATCTGCTGTTTCTGGCTCTAATGCCACCATCTGCTCAAGAACATCTAACAGATCATCATCATAATTTTCCAGCTTTGGATAGCCCGCTTCCTTATACAGATCCCATCTCAAATAGTGACCGCATGTTGGAACTGTGCCATCATCCCAAGAACCTTTACACATTCCCCAAAGGTACATGTTTCCATCTGGACTGTTTGCCGGCATACGCTCTGCTGTTACCATCAGCTGTCCTGCTGGGTCATTCATGGTATTTGGTGCATATTCTTCCAGATAAGGCTCCAAATTCAATACAGATGCAGACTCAAGAAGCATCGGAAGCTGTTTTGTTGGGTCCGATAATAAGAAAACATCTGGTAAATCATTATCTGCTAACATAGCTGACAGCTGTGTCGGCCAATCTGCCTCTGTAACAGCAGTCAGGTACAGATCAATATTCAAATTATCTTCAATATACTTGCTGACTGGATCAGAACGAAGTCCATCAAGTTCACCTGATCCTACGAATGCCACTACATCAAGTGCCACTCTATCCTCGAATTGAGGTGTTGTTGTGCTGCCCGTGCTCTCTCCTGCAAATGCCATTGTATTACCACACATAATAAGTGCGGACGCTGCTGCAAATGCCTTTCTTGCTACTGTTTTTTTCATAAATATCTCCTTCCTTTTTCTTTTTTATTACTGCCAGACTACATTCGTACCATACGTTTGCACGATTGCAATCATAACTAACATAAAATAACATTTCTCAACCTTTTACTGCACCAAGCATAATTCCCTTTGTAAAAAAGCGCTGCATGAACGGATAAACACAAAGTATTGGAACTACCGTAATAAAGCTCATTGCCATACGCAGCGTTGTCGATGATACTTTAATTGCTGCTCCCGCTGCCGCTCCTGCTGTGGAAGATACTACATTTGACTGTAATTTCGTATACAGCAAATACTGCAGACAATGTAACGTTGCAGATTTTCTTCCCTGCATAAAATACATATCATCTGCCCATGCATTCCACTGATTTACAGCTGCAAACACAATAATGCATGCCAGAATCGGCTTTGCAAGTGGAATAATAAGCTTGAAGTAAATTTTTACTAATCCAGCTCCATCGATCTCTGCTGACTCAATCAGTTCCCCTGGAATAGACTCAATATAAGTCTTTACTAAAATAATAAAATATGCCTGAACTGCCGATGGAAGAATATATACTAAAAAATTATTTTTCAGTCCTATATTGCTGATCAATAAATAGTACGGTATAAATCCTGCATTTACATACATTGTAACGATAAAGAAACGGTACAAAAACTTTTTGCACGGAAGATCTCTATTAGCAAGAATATATGCTGCAAAGCTACAGAAAAAACATGTTAAAAGTGTACCAAATATCGTCCTCGCAAACGCTATCCATATGCTAGATTTAAGTCCTGGAATCTGAAGCATCTCTGTATAGGCTTCTGTTGTAAACTCCTTCGGAAGCAAATATACACCTAAGTTCACTGCTCCCGGAGAAGAGAACGAGTTAATAAAAATATACCATAACGGATATACGCAAATAAATGTAATCAATCCAAGCAATACCGTGTTGATTGTGCCTGCAATTGTTATCTTATTTTTCTTTTTCATAATTCTTACAATCTCCTTTCTGAGAAAACCTTCTTTTCAAACTTTTACTTAGAATATAGAATCGCCTCTCAGCTTTTTAGATGCCCAGTTTGCAAATGTCAAAAGGATAATACTTACAATAGATTTGAAAATGCCCATTGCAGTTGCCAATGAGTATTCCATATTTTTGATACCCATACGATATACATATGTATCAAATACTTCCAGCTTATCCCACGTCATACCATTTCCAAGCAGCCAGAACTGCTCGAATCCATTTGACATCATATTAGAAATTGCAAGTAATAGTAAAACAAAAAATGTAGAGAGTAAACCAGGAACAGTTACATGAATAATTTTTTGCCATGTATTAGCACCATCCACCTCTGCTGCTTGGTATAACTCCTGATCAATTGATGTAATCGCAGACAGATAAATAATTGCATTGTAACCCAGTGATTTCCATACACCGATAGCAACCTGTGTTGCCCATGCATGTTTTTCATTTGTCAGCACATTAAGTGGCTTCTTTATAATGCCAAGTCCCATCAGAATAATATTTAATGCGCTATCTTCTGATGAAAGAAGCATAAACACAATGGAGTATACAAGAACCCAGGAAATAAAGTTTGGAATTGAAGTTCCTGTCTGTACAAGCTTTGCATATCGCTTATTCTTAAGCTGTGAAATTGCAATTGCAAAAATAGCTGGAAGCACGGAACAGCAAATGTTCAAAAATGAAATACTCAGTGTGTTTCTCATTACTGTCACAAAATCTTTGGAATTTTCGAAAATCTTTTTAAAATATTTCAGTCCAACAAACTGCGATTTAAAAATTGAAACACCAGGTGTAAATTCTACAAATGCATAACTCCATCCAAACAACGGTGCATAGGAAAAAATTCCTATCATAATCATGAAGGGCAGAAGCAAAAGTACTAACCGAATCTGTTTCTTCTGTCGTCCTGTCAATCCACTCTTTCTTGAATGTTTCATATCCATTTTCTTCACCTTGCCTTTCCTATGCTGCTGCATAAAAAATATCTGCTATCATATGGTTTATTAACAATCGTCTTCTCCTGAAAACTTTGAATGACCTTATTATAGCAGATACTTTTTTGTCATTATATCATTTTTCCTTATTTTTTATCATAAATCTCATATTTATTCTTTTGTTTTATCTATTTTTATTATATTATTCTGATATTTTCTTGATTCTATATCACTTTTTGTACATAAGCATCATTTTTTTATTATCTAAATATACTTTTTTACCAATTCCCGTTTTTTAATATCTTACCCTCTTTGTATTTTTGATTCTCGATACTTCGCAGGTGTCATTCCTACCTCACGCTTAAAAGCACTCGAAAAATGACTTTGCGTTGAAAAACATAGAAGAGCTGCAATTTCGCTGCAGGAATACGATGAATATAACAATAGTTCTTTTGCTTGGCGAACCTTTTCTTTTCGTATATAGTGCTGCAACGTAATTCCCTCGTATTTATGAAAGAGTCCTGTCAGATAATTTTCATTAATTCCAAGTGCTTCTCCAATTTGTACTACTCTAATTGATTCATCTATATGTTCTGCAACATATTCCTTCGCCCGCTCCACATAACGATTATGCTCGCTATCATGCTTGACCTGTTCAACAGCTCGTGCAAATTCTCGTTCATATTCAACAACTGCTGCCTGAATTGGCAATACCTGAGTCATTCTTTCAATGTTACTAATAAACACATCTGACATTGAAAATGCCTTCTGAGGTGCAACACCACCATCAATTGCTGCTCTGCATGCAATGGAAATTACAACAATTGAAAGATTTTTCTCTTGACGCAGCGGATTATCTGCGAGTTGACCAATTTCACCTGGCCATACCTCATTTTGACATTCTTCCAATAGCTTTAAATTTCCAGCTCGAATACTTCCAAGCTTCTTTTGCTCATGCTGATAAGGATTGTGCAAATGTCCGCCTTTTTCCATCCAGCGTTTTTTTTCAAAAAATTTTTGTTGTTCTGGCTCAGGCTGTTGTTTTGTATACAACTCACTCAAACAAACTTTTTCACCTGTTTCCTCATAAAGAAGTAACTTCATTGCTTCCAAGAATGTTTTTAATTCACAATATGGAAGACGATACGATGCAGCTTCGATTTTATGCTTTTGAGCTATTTTAAGTGCAGGTGCTGCACCAACAACTGTCTGCACTGGTCCTGCAAGAATCCAGCCTTGTATTCCTTTTCGGCGAACCCTTGCATAATAAACGTCATCTTCCCAGAAAATGTCAATTGATGCTTCTGGTCTTCGTTCAAGCACATCATTAAAAAAAATTTCATCCGTAAAAAATGGATCTTCTTCTTCCTTTGTCTGTCCTATTCTACGAATGTCTCTTTCTTTATCAATCAGTCTAATTTCCCCATGCGTAATTTGAATCAATGATTTTAAAAAAAATTCATCTACCATATTTTTCCTCAGCCTCTTCCTTCCACAATAATTTTATTCACTATTTCCTTTCTGATACACTTATGCAGTTACTTGATATAAGAATTATACAATGTCTTTTATTACACAAAAGGGGCAGTTTCCTGCCCCCTTTATCCACCTCATAAAAACGCATTTAATACGCAATCATCGGAATGCTTTCTGCCTTTTCATTTGCAGGCTCTTTTATGCCATAGCTTCCTCAATCGACAGACGAATCGTTTGAATCTGAAATGCACCAAACTCAAGCTCTAACATGCCGTCTTTTATTACTATCTCCTGCTCTTTATTTTCCAGCATATCACAAAGCCAAGCCTTCTTTGCATCAACATTCAGCAAAATCTGTGCTTTTCCCGCTGCCTTTTTGGACTCATACAAACGAAGTATCAGATCACCGCTTCTGTCTAATGCCGGCTTTATAGTATCTAAGACAACTGTGCCGCTCTTTACAGAAGCCATGCTAAATGTCGGCACACATCCCGGCACCAGTCTTGGCTTTTCATTTAGTTCATAGCCCTGCTTTACCACATCACATCCGGCAAAATCACCTTCCCAAGCAGTAAACGCGTATGTAAAATGATGAACCTGATTATCTGCACGCATTTCTGGCGCTGCTGCTGCACGAAGAAGAGTTAGTTCTAACGCATTTTGATTCATGCTGATTCCATACTTGCAGTCATTTAATACGGCTGCACCGTGAGACGCATCGCACAGCGCACTGTATCTGTGATTGCATACCTCAAAACGATCTTTTTCGTATTCTCTTGAACGATGAGTTGGGCGCATTACATAGCCAAACTGCATCTCATTGATTCCATTTTCTGCATAAACCGCTACTGGAAATGAAGTCTTTAGCAGGCGATGTAGCTCTTTCCAGTCAATCGTTGTATCAAATTCGAGACGTCTGCTATCCTTTGCCAGACGAATATACTGTGTATATGAAGAATTTCCAATCTTTCCTGTAACTTTAATGACTGCTTCTATTCCATCTGCCATAAGCTCAGTACACACATCAAATGCTCCTTCAAGCTCCTGCTCCCTATAATTTGAGTCGATATCCCATGCATCAAACATGCGTGGTACATCCTTATAAAAATGGAAACAATTCAAGGCATCTGCTGCAAACTCACGTCCTGATTCCTTTAGGACAAAGCTTGTCACCTCGCCTTTTTTGTTTATCTTGACGCGTACCTGTGAATTTTCAAGCACAATGCCGTCCGTGGTCTTTTCTGCTGACACAGCCTTTTGCTCCACATCTTTCTTCTTGTATGGAACAAGTGTAACAGCTCCGCACGGTGGGATTGTTACCCATGCCTTAACGCCAAACGGTGTCTTCTCAACAAAAACTTCCTCTCCTTCAAAGGTTTTTGCACCGTCTGCAAATGCTTCTGGAAGCTCTACCACTGTCTTTCTCTCAAAACCAAATGAGTTAAAGAGCGTCACATCATTTTCATTTTCATTTTCTTTTGTTACAAGCTGACTCATATATATATCTGCCTGTTTATTTGCTGTCTCAATTACACCGCCAACAGCTTTCCTTGCTTCCTCGTAAACTCTTCCAATCGAGGAGCCTGGAAGAATATCGTGAAACTGATTTAACAATAATTCCTTCCAGAGAGCATCAGCCTTCTCACTGTCATATACATTTCCCTTACAAAGACCAAATGCTCCCCACATCTCCATCTCGCGAAGTGCAAACTCAGCACGTCTATTATTTTGCTTTACTTTTGCCTGAGAGGTGTAGGTTCCTCTGTGTGCATTAAAATACAGCTCACCTACATAAGTATTGACTGGTCCGCCCGCTTCGTCCATTTTTTTGAAAAAGCTCTTCGGATCAGACAGCTCAACTCTCGGTGCGCCCTCCAGATTTTGTTCTCTTCTTGCATACTCAATATCGTCTCTTGTTGGACCACCGCCGCCATCACCATAACCAAACGGCAGCAAAAAGGCATCCAGATCCTGAAGCTGACTTCTGTTTTTCCACACTTCGTCAAGCTGCTTAGGATTAGTCTTATAAGTATAGCTTGTCGGAAGAAATGACACAATCCTACTTCCGTCTATGCCTTCCCAGTTAAAATAATGATATGGGAACTGCTCACCCTCGTTATATGACCAAAAGATCTTCTGTGTTACCAGATAGTTGACCTTGCATCCCTTTAAAATCTGTGGCAATGCCCCTGTGTATCCAAACGTATCTGGAAGCCACAGCACTTCACTGTCTACATCAAATACTTCCTTATAATACTGCTTTCCATACAGCAGTTGGCGAATCAGTGCCTCACCACTTGCCATATTCGTGTCAGGTTCCACCCACATAGCACCCTCTGCAATCCACTGTCCTTTTTTGACAGCCGCCTTGATTCGCTCAAAAAGTTCCGGATACAGTTTGCGGCACATCTCATACTCGGCTGGCTGGCTCTGAATAAATTTATATTCTGGATATTCCTCAATTAGACGAAGCTGTGCTGCAAATGTACGCGCGGTTTTACGACCTGTTTCCGCAATCGGCCACAGCCAAGCCAGATCCAAATGAGCATTTCCCACTGCATAAAAGACTGGCATTGTCGAACCATTCTCGGCCTCTAGCACTGGCTTTAAAGCTTCACGCGCTTTTTTATAGGACTCAATTCTGGCATCCCGTTCCTGCTCAAAATCAACAATCAATGTAAACTGTTCCAATGCCTTTGCTATTTTTGCCGTTCTAAGGCTTGTCTTGTCAAGCACTTCAAGTAAACGTCCAAGTGTATCTACATCCATAAAAAGTTGGTAAGCATCTTCATTCCAAATTCCGTAAGTGCAGCGTCCTAATGTACGTCTCTTTCCCTCTTCTAATGGGTCTGTATAGGATCCCGGAAGCACTGGACCTGTCGCACATCCTCCTGTCGGTGCCTCTGGATAATAATGACCAGCATAGACCTCCATCATGATATCAAACTGCTCGTCTCCCTTTGCACAGCGACTTAACACATTGTCTACAATATAATGATGCGGCTCATTAACCCAAGACGCACGGTATGTACCAAAAGCCTTATCATTTACAAACAGTGTTGCCTCACCATCTGGCTTCAAATTCATCACAATACGTTTGCCATTAGCTTCCTCACTTAGCTGAATGTGTCCCTTCATCCAACAATATTCATATGTATTTCCCCAAGTAAAACCTGGCTTTACCGAAACAAACTGCTCTTTTTTTGCCTCACCAAGTGAGAGCTGTTCATTTGTGCGAAATGCCTCCCATTGAATCTCACCAAGTGGCTGATAAAAATCATCTTTAAGTGTGCGCACCCAATGACTGATGCGGTCTCTCCATTCGGATTTCATCAATTTATTCATAATACTATTTCCTTTCCATATATGCCATATGCCTAACAAAAATTTAATGAAAAACAATTGCAAATTTAATACGCAATCATCGGAATACTTTCTGCCTTTTCATCTGTAGGCACCTTTGTGCCATCCGCAATCTCATACATGGCTTCGCTGCACTGCTTTACATAAGACGCCATATCCTGATATGGACGTGAGCAGATGTCAAACAATCCAATGTTATAATTTTCTCCGTCAAAACGACCAAGAACAAACTGATCATAGCACTGGAAATAGTGGCAGCCAACACCATTTGGATGAGCTGCTACACGCTCGCAATAATAGCGGTAGGCTTTTCCACGATCTTTTTGTGTCAGTACACCCTCAAGTCCTGTTGCTGATAAACCTGTATCTAGTGCTCCAAAATGAAATTCGCCAATCATAACAGGCAGATCTACACCAAGCTCTACCACATGCGAGATTGCTTCTGTTGGATCGACTGCATAACAGTTAATGGAAAATACATCAAAATTCTCCCATCCCGTTGCAAGATCTGGATCGGAAATCCATGCCCATCTCATACCAAGAATCATATGATTTGGATCGACTTCTCGACATGCTTTTGACGGAATCTCAACATAAGCGCGAAGCATCTCTTTTGAGAATGTTTTCTGATCTTCTTTTGCAGCCTCAGATTTAGCTGATGCATCACGAATCGGCTGATACAGATCGTCAAAGTCATTAAACTTTGTGTTCCATGCTGTGTTTAATGCCTCCACAGTCTGATATTTTTCCTTTAAAGCCGCAATCAGCTTTTCCTTACATACTGTGCGCTCCGGATTATAGAGTACCTCGTCTGCCAGCACCAAATTATCCACAAATGCCCAGCTTGGCTCATTTCTAAGGAAATAACCGATCATCATCTGATCGTCCTTCCTTGCTGCGAGTGCCTTTGCATTATTTTTCGCGTTTTCTTTATACTCATCACTTAATACATCTGGAAAATCACGGAAAATTTTCTTTTTTGTCTCCGGAAATTCTGGAAGTGAAGTTACATATGGTATCGGTGTATTTTCAAAAAGGCGCTGATCACTCCAGTTGCCAAGCGTATTCATGCCCATCTGCATCAGCTGTCCTGCCATCATCTTCTTCCAGGTCTGATACCAGTCTTCACCAAACACACGATATAAATTGGCACCTGCATAGGAGAACATCTTTGCATTTCTTTTTCTATCCTTAAATACGCGGTCTGGTGAAAACATTTCTGCATATGCCGGTTCTTTCTCATCTGGCAGCCAATCCAGCCATTTTTCAATTCCATCAACACGACAGTCCACTGGCACATTCACGCAGTCTGGTCCTGCACTAAAAAACGCATAACCGTCTGGATCTGCAAGCCACCACTTGCCATCTGCCTTATATTTTGTAAAAAAGCCTGTGCCCTTGGCCAGCTTTTTATTTTTCCAGCCGCCCCATTTTGACCAATTTTCAAATGGATAGCCTTCTTCGCCGTCCTTAACTTGTTTTTCAAGAATGCTCTTTAACGACTCTATATCCTTTGTCTTGCCTGACCATTCCTTTTGCTTATTCTGTCCAAGACTATCGACAAGCTTAACATCCAAAAGCTGCACATTTTCCGGATATGTATCTGTTAATGCCATGTTGCTGATACGCACGGTAATATCATGAAATACTGGAATAGTCTTCATCTCAATACGTGTAATTTCTTCTGGCACAATTCGTCCACCATGGCAGACAATCTTAAGCTCCCCCGGAAGTGCCTCTGGAAACAGCACACCTGCTTTAAACCACTCCTTATCCAAACAAATCTGTGTTGTAATCTGCGGAAGAATGCCAAAACGAATCGTCATCGTTGGCTCATCATCCTTGCCATACACATACACATTGAAAGCATCACAATGTTCCTCAAGTGTCTCAATCTGAAACATAAAGTAGCGCTCATTTTTCATTACATCCCACGGCAGTACAATACCCGCTCCATCCTTTGACAGCTTCAATAAAGCACTATCTTTCTCCTGCTCTAAAAGGGATGCCCCACTTGTTAACATCTTCACGTCAAATGGAATCTTCATCGCTTTTTCTCTCCTTTTTCTCTCGTCAAATTTTTTCTAGCACCAGATTCATTCTCAATGTTACAAGGTTCACTTTACGCTTTTTCACAAAAAAAGGCAAGGCTTTTTTCGCCTTGCCAGATGTAAAGTTATTCTAATTTTATATATTATTTTTTTCCCTACTTACACCACAACTAATGGCTCCTGTTGGACAAGCCTGCTTACAGCGTCCACAGCGAATGCACTCTAGGCTGTTTGCGTTTACAACAGGATCTACCTGCATACGACAAACCTTTGCGCATTTTCCACAGCCAACACATTTTTCTTTGTTGACACGATATTTGAAAAAAGATACTTTGTTGAAAACGGAATAAAATGCTCCAAGCGGACAAATATATTTGCAGAATGGTCTGTAAATTATAATTGAGAGAATGATTGTTACAACCAAAATCGCATTCTTCCAAACATACAGAGCACCAAGTGCACTGCGCATTGATTTATTTAACAGTGCAAGCGGTATACCGCCCTCAAGCGTTCCAGCTGGACATATAAGCTTGCAAAAATATGGTGAGCCCTGTCCCATAATGTCAACTAAAAACATAGGAAGCAAAATAACAAACACAGCAAATATTACATATTTCAGCTTGCGAAGCAGCTTATCTCCCTTAAAGGTACGAATTTTTTTCGGAAAAGGAATTTTATTTAACAGATCCTGTATTAGTCCAAATGGACATAAAAAGCCACAGATCAGTCTTCCAAAAATGGCTCCAATAAAAATCAAAAAGCCAACAACATAATAAGCCATCTTAAAATTCCAGCTGCCCACAACAGCCTGCAAAGAACCTATTGGACAGGCTCCGACAGCTCCTGGACAGGAATAACAGTTGAGTCCAGGTACGCAGACATTTTTTAATTTTCCCGTGTAAATTTTTCCTGTTACAAAGCCTGATACATGGCTGTTTGTCAAAAATGCCCACACTGCCTGAATGCCATGGCGCTTTGCATCACTTACTTTATTTGTTTTTTTCTTACTTGTTTTTTCCTGAGCCATTTTCTTATCCAATTCCTATACACTCCATACAAATATTAATCGCCTTAGTAAATACAACTGCCATCTCACCGCGAAAAATACCAAACGCCATCATCAACAGTCCAACCACTGCCAGACAAAGTCCTGTCCATTTGGAGTCCAGGGCTGCATTCGCCCTAGACACCATTTTATTTTGCATTATTTTCATATCAATTATTTTCCTTGATTGCGCTTAACTCTTTTTCCACAATTTCCTTCCACTCTTCAAGTGTATGGCTTCCAGAATATGTTTCGCCTACAATGTTTCCATTTTTATCTACAAAGAAGGTTTCCGGGAATGCGGAGATGCCCTGAAGACGTCCATTCATCATATTCTTGTCCGGGATCAGGAATGGATAGGTAGCCTTTGTCTTTTCCTGAAGAAGCTCTGCCTTTTTGATGGCCTGTTCGTCCTGATTGCCTTCGCTGTCTGCCGTATCTAATACAACACCTGTTACACCAACGCCCTGATCCTTAAGCTCCTGATACAGCTTCTCAAGCTCCGGAATCTCATTAACACATGGAGAGCACCATGTTGTAAATACATTTACCAGTGTAAGATCATACTCACTAAACATATCCTCAGTATAAGTTTTCTTATCAATACCTGTCATCTCAAACTTTCCAACATTATCGCCATCCTGCTGCACCATATCGATTGGCTGATCGAATGCGGACATCTGCTGAAATTCTGCCATGTCAGTCAGCTCTGTCTTTGTCTTTTCTAATTCCTTTTTCAGCTTCTTATCTGCATCCTTGCTAATACTTAAATAATACTCATATTTTCCATCACTGCTCTCGCCAAGCTTTGTGTGCTCTGTGCAACCAGTCAGTTCATCTAACTGATCTGTCACATCTGTACTGTATACTCCAAGAGTTCCAATCTTTCCAAGACTCTTTACCCAGTCATCATAGCCAGTTCCCATTTTCTCAATGACAGCATCACGCTGCTCTTCTGTCATTGTATACCAGCTAAATAATGCATAAGAAATTGCATCGCCTTCCTCATTCCAGTTCTCATCTGTCAGCATTGCAACCTTTCCATCTTCCATCTGCTTTAACAGCTTATCTGTTAATGTAAAATTCAGACCCATGAATGGAAACTCATAAGAATCCTGAACCTTCCAGGAAATCTCAGATGGTGTAAATGTTCCAGAGATCATATCGGAGGAAACTGCTTCTCCTGCCGGGACTGCTTCTCCTGCCGGGACTGCTTCTCCTGCCGGGACTGCTTCTCCTGCCGGGACTGCCTCTCCTGCCGGGATTGCCTCTCCAGTCGTTGTCTCCTTGTTGCTATCATTCTTTGCTGCAAATACAGGTGCTGCAAATGCACCTAAGGATGATACTCCAATCACACCTGCTGCTAAATATGCCTTTACTAATACTCCAATATGTAATCTATTTCTTCTCATTTCTTATGATCCTTCCTTTCTTTGTTTTGATCTGAGGCGATTATAACATACGCTGTATAAAATCAGTGTTAAGAAATTTTATTTTTTAACAACTATTTTATTATTCGTATGATATACTTTAAAAAAAATAACTATTTTTGAAAGGGGAATGAAGATATGCATATTTTAGTAATCGAAGATGAAGCACAGCTTTACAGCTCTATCGCTGAAGGACTTCGCCTTGATGGATACGAGGTGGACACCTGCATGGACGGAAATGAAGGACTAGATCTTTGTCTGACAGAACCATTCGATCTTATTTTGCTTGACCTTAATCTTCCAGGAATGGACGGTCTTTCCATTTTACAGCAGCTTCGCGCTGAAAACTCATCCACACCAGTTATCATCCTTTCTGCCAGAACTCAAATTCAGGATAAGGTGGAGGGACTTGATCTTGGTGCAAATGATTATCTTACAAAACCTTTCCATTTTGAAGAGCTTGAGGCTAGAATACGAAGCCTCACACGGCGCAAATTTATTCAGGAAAATATCTGCCTGACTTGCGGCCGCATATCATTTGACACAAAAACAAGACTTGCCCAGATTGATCATATGCCACTTTCCCTAACGCGAAAAGAAAGCAGCCTGTTAGAATATTTTCTTCTTCATCCAGATCGGGTAATCAGTCCTGAAGAATTGATTGAGCATATCTGGGACGGAAGTGTCAACAGCTTCAGTAATTCCATCCGTGTTCATATCTCATCGCTTAGAAAGAAGCTTCGCGCAGCTCTTGGATACGATCCTATTCAAAATAAGATAGGCGAAGGATATCTGCTTAACGCAGACTGCTGTAATGATTAAACATTTAAATAAGGAAAGGATTCTTATGACTCACACACAAAAAAAAGCGCCTCTGCGCTCCTTCTTTGCAAAAATGACGCTTCAATGGCGTCTTACTGCGCTGACAACACTTCTTGTCACAGTTGCCTGCATTTTTATGTATTTTTTTATAAGTCATTCTGCCGTCTCTGGAATGGATGATCTGCACGATTACGCGATCCATATTGATCAGAATGACTCTTCCCCTATCACATTTCAGGTTGATCCATCTATGCTGTTTCCGCAAATTAATGATCAGCTTGCCCAGACAAAGCAGCTTTTCATGATCAAAAGTCTTGCTGTAACCATTGTTGTTATTTTAATAAGCAGTCTGTCAACTTGGTTTCTTACACGTAAAAGCCTTGCTCCGCTTCGCAGCCTCAGTAAAAAAATTTCTGATATTCAGGCACAGAATCTTTCTGTTTCCATTGATGTTCCAGAAAGCCATGATGAAATTTCTAAGCTGACAGAAGCCTTTAATCAGATGCTTGTCCGTTTGAATAACGCATTTGACGTTCAAAAGCAGTTTTCTGCCAACGCAGCCCATGAGCTTCGAACTCCGCTTGCTGTAATGCAGACAAATCTTGAAGTATTTTCCAAAAAGAAAGAACCTTCCGTTTCAGAATACCAGACACTTTTTTCCACGATTCTTGAGCAGACAAACCGTCTTAGCCATTTAGCTTCGATTTTGCTTGATATGACTGGAATGCAGCGTGTAAAACGCTCTGATACAATAAGCCTTGCAGCACTCGCTGATGAAGTTCTCTGTGATCTTGCACCAATTGCTGATCAAAAGCAGATTAAGCTTTCCCAATCTGAAACAGACTGTATCGTCACTGGAAGCTATCTTCTTCTCTACCGTGCTGTTTTTAATCTTGTTGAAAATGCAATCAAGTACAATCATCCCGATGGAAGTGTGCACATTAATATAACAGATGAAAATGGATTTGCCTTAATTAGCATCAAGGATACAGGAATTGGCATTGCTCCTGAAAATCAAGAAAAAATCTTTACACCTTTTTTCTGTGTTGATAAATCAAGAAGCCGCACAATGGGCGGTGCCGGTCTTGGACTTGCACTAGTTGCCGAAATTGCACAGCTTCATAATGGAACAGTTTATGTAAGCGAAAGCGACAGCGAAGGAAGTACTATCATCCTTAAGCTGCCGCTGTAAAAAATCATCGCTGATTATTATTAACTTTTCCTATCTTTTCTCCCTGTCTTATACGCGTTTCTTCTCCCCTGGCGCTTCGGTACAAAATATTCTTTCTTGGAAGAACAGCACCTTTTTGCGTCAGAAGTATAATGGTAGAGCCGCCAAATTCAAAATATCCTTTTTCCTCGCCGCGAGTCACATAACCTGGCTCTGCTTCATGGTTGGTAATTCGTCCAACCATCATTGCACCGACTTCCATCATTAAAATCGTGCCAAATTCCTTCGTCTTAATAATACAATACTTTCTGGTGTTTTCCTTATATACTGGGCAATGTTCAAGCGCAATCGGCTGCACCGTATGGAAAACACCATTAATTGTGCGCTCATGAGAACGTCTGCCGCTCACTGGATAAATATAGCGGTGATAATCATCTACACTTAAGCGAAGCTGCCACAAAATACCGCCTTCAAACTGTTTTGCCAGTTTTTCATCACGAAGCAGACTCTTTACTGTATACTGACCTTGTTTGATCAAAAAGCGTGAATCATTCGTGATTGGAAAAATCGTAAGCTTTGCATCACATGGACTGATAAGTATATCATCTCCCTGCGCCAGTAATCTTGCATCTGGTTTTAGCTTTCTTGTAAAGAAATCATTATAGGAAGAAAAACTTGTTTTTTCAAACTCTGACACATCAATATTTTGTGACTTTATAAAGCCAGAAACAGCAATCAAAGATAATCTGCTGTTCATCACACATCCTGCCGCCTTCGATACGGCCGGACTGACAAGAATACGAAGAAGCCTATTTCCAACTGATGTTGTATATAAAAATGTTAAAAGTCTGCTTGTTTTTTCTTTCATAATTTTGTCTTATCCTTTTTTGTGTTTCCAGAACATTAGATCAGATAAATTCCAGCCATAATATTCCTTCCAGTTAAAGCAAAACAGAAGGTACAGAACAACTGCTGCCACAACAATGATCAGCACAGTAAGCTGTTTGTTGTTCGGCTTTGGAAATTTAAAATTAAGTACAAATAAAAGACCGGTAAGCAGCATCGCAAGACTCAGCACGATCTCAAAATTATCCTGACACAGATTTGAGATTGCATACAAAAATGGTAAAATGACTGCAATAGAAGTAATCGGAAGACCCTGATAATACTTTCTCTTTTCATCAGTCTCCTGCTGACGCTTCTCTTCCATTACATTATAATATGCCAGACGAATCAATCCCGCCAGACAATAAAAAATCAAAATTGAAACTTCCCACGGTGTCTGCATTCCTGAAAACCAACAGATAATTACAGGGCAGACGCCAAAGCAGACAATATCACAAAGCGAGTCTATCTGAATGCCAAAGCGTTTCTGATCCTCTGTTCTGTTTTTCTTTGTTCTGGCTACCTTGCCATCAAATGTATCAAGAAGACCAGACATACCCAGAAAAAAGATTGCCCAGCCTATTCTTGCATAGCAGGCACTAATCATTCCCAAGATTGATGATGCCAAGCTTATGTATGTCAATATTACTGTATAATCATAAAATCCTATCATTGTATCCCTCATAATCCATCCTGTGAACTGCCATTAACATAAGCGCATATCTGAGTCCGGATTTTCTTATTTTACTTTACTTTTTTTGTGTTCACGCACCTGAAATACTACCACAGCTACAAGCGTAAATATTGCTGATAAAAACAGCTCACTGTAATAGCCAAGTCCACGGCTTAAAATCAGTCCCGGAATCAAAAGTGCCTCCCCAAATACTTTTTTAAAGATCACCATAAACAATCCCTCACTGATACCCATTCCACCTGGCAGCGGAAGCATATCAACTGACACCGATATAACAGCCTGTAAAAACATGACCTCAAAAAAATTCATACTGTTTAAAGAAAACGCGCGATAAACAAAATATGTTACAGCAAACATTGCAAATCGCTGTACAACCGTGATTACAAAAACTCTTGCAATCATCCCCCAATGACTGCTCATAAACTCGGCTGCCTCATGATAATGATTCATGGAGCGCTCTATTTTATCTAAGCGTTCTTCTTTATGTTTTAAAATGTGTATCCGTTCCAGAAGCTTTGCTCCGAGTATTAATGTCTTTTTGGCAAATGACGGATGAAATACGACTACGCACATAAGTATCACACAGCCGACATTCAACAAAATGCCCAGATAAAAGACCCATCTCGCTTCTGCCACATACTCTGCTAAAAATCCCCCTGCAAACAGCCACAAACCTATGCCCACAACGACAAGTACAAACTTATACGTAATCGTGACAACAAGCAAAATAACCGTTGCTATCGGAACAGGAATGTCTTCCTTTTTCATAAAGTAAATCTGCATCGGCTGTCCACCCGTCGCTGACGGTGTGACGCAGCTAAAGAAAAATCCTACTGCTGAAAAAAGAAAACAAAGCCGTTCCTTTACATAAATCCCGTAGCAATCCAGCATATGCCATATGACAATACTCTCGCCAGCGATAAAAAATAACACAAGCGGGACTGCTGGAATTAGCCACAGGATATTACTTTCTTTAATTGCATCTTTAAGTCCTGAAAGATCCTCCCCATGGAAAACACCATACAGTGTCAATCCTATAATTACAAAAAACAGGATAGCGTCTATCAATATTTTCTTATACTTTTTCACCTTTTGGCGCCTCCTTGGATATGAATAATTTCATTCTATCAAAAATTAGAACCCTTCGCAACAAGAAGTTATTACTTGTGTGCCTCTGCCATGAATGCTTCAATTTCATCCGGGGTGCGCATTACGTCCTCAGACAGGCACTCGCATCCGTCTTCCGTGATCAAAAGGTCATCTTCAACACGGATTCCGATCTCCCATTCATCAATGTACAGACCTGGCTCATCGGAAATGACAGCACCTGGGCGAAGCTTGCTGTTGGAGGCAACGCTTACATCATGAACATCAATTCCAAGATGGTGAGAAACACCGTGCATGTAATATTTTCCAATCTCCTCTTCCTTCTCAATCAGACCCATACGAATGCAGCCCTCGGCAAGAACCTTCTTACACACATCATTTAACTCGCGAAGCGTCATACCCGGCTTTGCTGTCTTTGCAACAGCGCGGTTTGCAGCCAGCACAACCTCATAAACCATACGCTGCTTTTCAGTAAATTTACCGTTTACAGGATAGGTTCTGGTGATATCAGCGCAGTAACCCTTATACTTCGCACCCAGATCAAGAAGAAGCAATGTATTATCCTTGCACTCGCATTCATTTGTTACATAATGAAGCATCGTTCCATTGATACCACTTCCTGCGATAGTATGGAATGCAACACCGTCAGCACCATTTCTCTTAATGCTGTACTCAAAATCAGCCTGTGCCTGATACTCCATCTGACCTGGCTGTAAATGAGACATCAAATTCTTTAATCCGCCATCTGTAAGCTTGATTGCCTCACGGATCAAGGAAACCTCATCCTCGTCCTTCTGCATTCTCATCTCAGCGATGATCGGTGCACAATCCTTTACGCGCACACCCGGGTACTTCTGTGCAAACTCGCGTGCTTTCATCATGTTGTAATCTTCAAGATCATCGATATCATGACGGTAAGTATCAAAATATACGGTATAGACATCCTCTCTTGTTAGCATACGGTTGATGATACCTTTCTCGGTGTCGATAAAGCCAACCTTCTCGATCTGTGCCTGCGCCTTTGCCTCATCGACGGTCATCTTCTTTCCCATCCAACGCTCGCGGTCTGGATCAGCCTCCTCAATAAGAAGCGTCTCTGTCGGCTCCTCAGTCGCATTATCCAAAATTAACATCATATTCTCGCGGCGAATGCCTGTAAGATAAAAGAAGTTTCTGTTTGCCTCAAATGGTGCATACTCATCTGCACTCACATGATGTCTCACTCCTGAATAAAGGACCAGAACAGAATTTTTCTCCATCTTTGATAATACTTCATCTCTGCGCTTTTTATAATTCATTTCTTCATACCTCTTTTCTAATTTTTCCAAGCAAAATTTGAATATTCTTTGAATACTCACATTATACCAATCCAAAACCATAAATGCAACTGCTGTCTTTTCCCTCTAATTTCTGGATAAATACAGGCATAGGCGGATTATTTGGGCGATTATAGTAGCAGCTTGTTATAACAAGATATGTCTTTGAGTCTAGCTCCTTTAACATTTTTAAAATAGCTTTCTTTTCCTCTCTCTGGACATCGCTTCCATCATATAAACAAAGTGTCATGATGCCGCCCTTTCGTAAAATAGAAAGTCCGGCCTTAATCGCCGCAATACTTGTCTGTGCCTTTGTCTCAATCTTATGATCTGCACCTGGCAGATAACCAAAATTAAACATGATGCATGCAGCACTTCCCTCAGACATATAGTCGGCCATGTTTGAATGGGAGTCAAGCACCAGCTCTGCCATACACTCATGCTCAGCAAGAAGTGTTGCCGTCTTTTCAAGAGCCTGCGGCTGAATATCAAATGCCATAACCTCACCTCTAGCCCCGGTTAACTCACATAAAAACAGAGTATCATTTCCGCAGCCTGCAGTCGCATCAATACATATATCTCCAGCCTCCACATGCTCTCGCACAAAATGATGTATCAGCTCTGTGATCTGGAGATCTTCTTTTTTTAATTCTTTCATCTATCTACAACCTCGTTTTTTAGAGACAGGGACGCTATCTTTTGTCTGTCCCTGCTGGCTCTGCCTTTACCATCCTACCACTTAGCAGTACATACGTCAACGAACTAGTTTTTACTTTTCCTTAAGACTTATTTAAGATTAAAAAACCGCCTGAAAGACTAGTTGTCCTCAGACGGTCTGCCGCTTATATTTTCTTTTCCATTAAAACCTGATGTGTTTCAGAAACATTTACCATAACGCAATCATTATATTTTAAGCCACTCTTTTCATATTGATATACCATCGGCTCTCTATTTCTTTCAATCACCGGATCTGCAATTGGAATTGCAGACAAAAGTGATTTTGTATATGGATGAACCGGATGTTCAAAAATTTCTTCTGTCAATCCAGTTTCTACAAGATGACCCTTATGCATAACACCTACTCGATCTGAAATATAACGAACCATAGAAAGATCATGTGCAATAAACAGATATGCAACATTTGTTTCTTTTTGAATATCCTTCATCAAATTGACGACCTGTGCCTGAATTGAAACATCAAGTGCACTTATTGCCTCATCTGCGATTACTAACTTTGGATTCATGATTAATGCTCTTCCCAGTCCGATTCGCTGACGCTGTCCACCAGAAAACTGATTAGGATAACGGTTCATATAGGCTGGATTTAAACCTACCATCTCCATCATTTTGGACACGCGCTCTACGCGCTCATTTTGATCCATATGAGGATTATGCGCATCGAGACCCATCGCAATAGTATCCAAAATCTTTTTATGCGGATTTAAGGAAGCCATAGGATCCTGAAAGACCATCTGCATATCAGAACGAAGCATTTTTTCCTGTTTTGCCGTCAGCTTCTTGCTGATATCCTCACCATTAAAAAGAATCGTGCCTTCTGTCGGATCATACAGTCGAATAATAGAACGGCCTGTTGTTGACTTTCCACTTCCAGACTCACCTACTAATCCATAGGTTTCTCCCGGATAAATATCGAAGGATATATTATCCACAGCACGCACCGTAAATTTTTTGCTTACCGGAAAATATTGTTTTAAACCTTTCACACTAAGCAGTGGTTCATTCGTCTGTGCCATAAGCTCCCTCCGTTTCTGCATATCGCTTTTCCTCTCTGCGAAGCTGCTCAATTCTCTTTTTTAAAGTCTGCGGCATTTCTACCTTTGGTGCATCTGGATGAAGAAGCCACGTAGCAGCCTGATGATGCTCATTGATCTCAAACATTGGAGGTTCTTCCTCAAAATCAATATTAAGTGCATATGGATTTCGCACAGCAAATGCATCACCCTTTACTTCATTTGCCAAATTTGGCGGATTGCCCGGAATCGTATACAAACGCTCCTTTTTATCTCCTGTCAAATCTGGCATACTTGAAAGAAGTCCCCATGTATAAGGATGACGCGGATCGAAAAAGATATCCTCTGCCTTTCCTGTCTCTACTACTTTTCCAGCATACATAACATTCACATAATCGGCGATCTTTGCAACTACACCAAGGTTATGTGTGATAAAAATAACTGCAATTCCAAGTTTCTTCTGCAGATTCAAAATCAATTGCAAAATTCTTGCCTGAATCGTAACATCAAGTGCCGTTGTCGGCTCATCACAGATTAAAAGATCTGGATTACATGACAGTGCAATTGCAATGACAACACGCTGACGCATTCCGCCTGAAAGCTGATGAGGATAATTCTTCATTCGCTCTTTTGGTGACTCAATTCCTACCATTTCAAGCAGCTCTTCTGCACGCTTATCTGCATCTGCCTGTGATAAATGAAGGTGATAACGCATGCCCTCTGTCAGCTGCCTGCCAATTGTCATCGTCGGGTCAAGTGAAGTCATAGGATCCTGAAAAACCATTGCAATACGCTTTCCCTTGATTCTATGTTGCATTTCTTTTTTTGAAAGCTTCAGCAGATCAACAACCTGCTCCTTTCCATTTTCCTTAAAGCGAAACTTAATTGTTCCGCTTTCAATGACTGCATTTGGCGCTGTAATTCCCATAATTGTCTTTACAGAAACAGATTTTCCACTTCCAGATTCTCCTACAATGGCAACAGTTTCTCCAGGATATACATCCATATTCACACCACGCACTGCACGAATCTTGCCAAAGGAAGCCTGAAAGGAAACTGCCAGATCTCTCATACTTAATACCGGTTCTCTTTTTTCCATCTCGTTTACCTCCTGTTACATCTGTTTAAGCTGCGGATCAATAGCATCCCTGAGTCCATCTGCAAATAAATTAAAGCCAAGCATTAAAACACCCAAGACAATGACAGGCGCTGCTACCATATGAGGGTAAGTCATTGCTGATTTATATCCATCATTTATCAGAGAACCAAGAGAGGCCATCGGCGCCGGAACACCAAGACCGACAAATGCTAAAAATGCCTCCAGGAAAATCGCATTTGGTATGGAAAACATAAAAGTAATAATAATCTGACCAAGCGAATTTGGCAAAATCTCCTTAAACAAAATATCACGATTGCTAACGCCAAGCGTTCTTGCGGCAAGCACAAATTCCTGATCCTTTAATTTAAGCACCTGTGCGCGCACAATACGGCTCATGTTAATCCATCCTGTAAGCATAAGCGCAATTATAATACTTCCAAGACCCGGCTTCATAACAACAAGCATTAACGTTACCACAACCAGTGTTGGAAGACTGCTTAATATCTCTGTGATACGCTGCATGACCATATCTACTTTTCCGCCAAAATAACCAGAAACAAGACCATAAATCACACCAATGCACACATCAATGATAACAGCCAGTGCTGCAATGAGAAGAGAAATTCTGGTACCTTCCCATACTCTTGTCCAGATATCTCTTCCTAAATTATCTGTTCCAAAAAAGAAATATTTATCAGTACAATTTTTTGCCTCATACATGTTCTGGCCATGGCTTACACCATCAAAAATTCCCAACTTTTCCAGTCCCGGAATCCTTGGCGGCAGATTGCTATATTCAGAATGCACTTCTTTGTAAGAGTACGAACTGACAGCCGGTGCTGCAAGCGCAATCACAATTAGAAGAATGATAATAAAAAAGCTGATCCATGCACCCTTGTTTTTACGAAAGCGGTACAAAACCTCTTTTCCATAGGAACGACCAACAAGAACCTTTTCTTCTTCCTCCTTATGGTCTCCTGTATTGAATTCAAATCGATTCATACTCATTCTCCTTTCGCCAGTCGTATTCTAGGATCAATCACACCATAGAGTATATCAACCAGAAGCATAGTGAAGATAAACATTAAACTGTAAATAAAGCTGATCGCAAGCACAACATTAAAGTCATTTGACTGGATTGCACTTACATAAAGACTTCCTAGTCCCGGAATACTAAATGCTTTCTCTACTACAAGACTTCCCGTCATTAAATTTACAATCAATGGAGCCAATACTGTAATAACACTGATCATCGCATTTCGAATAGCATGATGAAATATCAGCTTTGCCTTCGGAAGTCCCTTTGAATCTGACAGAAGATAATAATCCGAATTTAAAATATCTACCATTTCTGATCTTGTATATCTCGCTACACTTGCAATAGTAAACATAGAAAGCGAAATAGTAGGAAGAATCGACGACTGAAGTTCATTTTTTGTATTATAAATAAACGGAAACAGCTTAAACTTAAATCCAAAGAAGTAGGAAAGTAAAAGCGCAAATACAAAAGATGGAAGGCTGACACCAAGAACTGAAATAATAGTGGTAACGGTATCGACCCATGTATTTTTACGAAGCGCAGCGATGATTCCAAGCAGTGCACCAATCACAGTTCCTACAAGTGCTGCCTGAAGACCAAGACGAATTGTAACTAAAATCTTTGGTCCAATCATTTCACTGATCTTCATGTTTACCTGAAGGCTGTAAGAAATACCAAAATCACCGTGAAGCATATTTTTCAGATACAAGAAAAATCTATTGATAATTGGCTGATCTAGTCCATATTTGTGATACAGATCCGCGATCTGCTCTGCGCTCATTTTTTCTTCATTATTAAACGGCGAACCCGGCATAAAATCAAGCATCAGAAACAAAAGCAGCAAGATCAGGAAGACTGTCAGCAATGCAATGCAGGTTCGCTTTAATACAAATTTTTTCATTCGGATTTTCCTCCTGTCAAAGACTTTTTGCTACCGTTTGCAAAGTCTGTAAACAGTAACTTTTTAAAAAGAGGATATGTCCAAAGCTGCTTCGCCCGGGCACATCCTCTTTGTGTGCAGATACGATTGCACTTTTTTTATTTTATATCAATCCTTCTCTACAAACTTGTAGTAGCATGGAACACCAGTATTATGCTCTGTAATTCCAGTTACGTTAGACTTTGTAAGTGTTGCAGAACCAGTCTGGAACAGCGGAATGCAGCCTGCATTCTCGGTGCAGATATCGTTGCACTTGATCAGGTTATCCCAGCGTGCAGTCTCATCTCCTGCCAGTGTAGTGTTTGCTTCGTTGTACAGCTTGTCAAACTCATCACTTGACCACAGAGAATAGTTTGACGGATGATCAGATTCAAACATTGCTAAGATTGCGGTCGGATCTGCATAATCTGGACCCCAAGCCCACAGCTCGATATCATAATCATGATCCTGTGCCAGCTGAATTCTGTTTTTCTTTGGTGTGCTGCTGATGTTCACAGTTAAACCGTCCAGTGTACTCTCAAGCTGAGACTGAATGAAGGCTGCTGTATTGGCTGCAAAATCCTTCTCCTCATCATAAATGATATTGATCTCTCTTAAGTCTGTTTCTTCCTGTGCCTTAGCCCACAGCTCCTTTGCCTTTTCAGTATCATACTGGAAGTACTGACCGCTTGCATCTACAAAATCTTCGCCGTCTGCATTGCTTACCAGGCCTTTCATAACCATGTTATAAGCTGGAGTAGAACCGTCATTTAACACATTTGTACACAGGCTCTCTCTGTCGATTGCATATGCAATTGCCTGACGCAGATCCTTATTGTCATAGCCATCCTTCGTGGTATTAACCATCAGATAATAATTGAAGGATCCTAACACATTTGAAAATTCCGGATCATCCTGATACATGCTGACCATATCACCTGTCAATGTCACATTATCAACATCTCCATTCTGGTAAGCCATAACAGCCTGCTGCGTATCACTAATAACAACAAGATCGATCTCATCTACATCTACATTTTCTGCATCCCAGTAATCAGGATTCTTCTTAAGTACAATAGTATTTCCACCAACGTCCCACTGATCAAGTGTATAAGCACCACAATATAAAACACTGTCCTTATCTACACCAAACTGGTCGCCCTCTTCAGTTAACTTGCTCTCTTTTACAGGTGCCCAAGGAGAGAAGGTCAAAAGATTTAAGAAAAATGGGACTGGATATTCCAGTTCGACCTGTAATGTATTGTCATCAACTGCAGTAACTCCGAGCTCATCAGCATCTGCCTCACCTGATGTAACTGCTTCATAGTTTTTAATAGCAGCCATCTCAATCTGATATGTAAATTTGCTGTAATCCCCCTGAGCAGTCGCATTTCTCTTCCAAGCATACTCAAAATCCTGTGCTGTTACTGGTGTACCATCACTCCACTTTGCATTGTCACGAATATGGAAAGTATATGTCTTCTGATCATCAGATACCTCATAGGAATCACACAGACCATTCTGAATCTGTCCATCTGCGTCTACCACGAACAATCCTTCCATTGTATTGGAGATTACTGCAACATTAGTTGAATCTCCACCAATCAATGGATCCATTGACATTATAGAAGCACTAATCTGAATGGAAACAGCTTCTTCCTCATCTGCCATTGCCGGTACTGCAAAACCGGACATACTCATTACTGCCGCTGCTGTTACTGCCATTACTCGTCTGTTCATAGTCTTCCTCCTTCTCATGCTTTGTGCGGATGACCAAATCCACCCGCGTAGGTACATGCATACGCTGCGCGCTCTGCTGCATAGCTAAGCGCTTCCTTCATATCTTTATTGTCTGCATAGTGACGTAAAAATGCTGCGATAAAAGCATCGCCTGCGCCCATTGCATCTACTACATCTACCTTGCAAATTCCCTGTGTGTAAAACTCTGTTCCATCATAAAATACAGAACCTTTTGATCCACGTGTGATGCCAATGATCTTTGTTCCATATCCTGCTGCCTTTTTAGCAAGCGCATGGATTTCTTCCTCAGACATATCGGAGCCAGAGAAAAATGCATAAGTGACAAATGGGCAAACTCGCTTCATATAATCGTCATCATGCTCATCTGAAAAGTCAAATGAAACCTTGCATACGCGGCTTAAGGTTTCAAGCTCATATTCCAAATTAGAATAGCAGCTCGTATGACAAATATCATACTCCTTGATCACTTCCAGATCCTCTCTTTGAAGTCTGATTGAAAACAAATGCTGGCAGGTATCGCGTATTCCTCCGACAAAGATTCGGTCGCCTTCCTCATTTATCTTTACACCCGGCTGGCAGGTCGGTGCAAATACCTTTCTTGAGCGCTCGCATGTTACACCTTCCTCTTCCATGCATGCTCTAATATAATCTGCTCTATCGTCATTTCCAAACACGCCAATATAATTTACCTTCTCGGCGCCGTCTCTTTTACAATCCACTGCAACATTAACTGCATTTCCTCCCGGATAATAAATGCCTTCATCAAGATAACAGTCTGTTACATTATCACCAACTGCAATCAGCTTCATTTATGCGTCCTCCTGTCTGTTAAAAATATTGCTGTTCACGAGACGCTCTTTTGCAAAACTGCGTGAACTATAATAAAAACAGTCTCCTGCTTTCCTGCTTCATGCAGTAAAAGCAGGAGACCTTACTTATTAATACTCCATCTGCCACATATATCTGCGGACTGAAAGAGCATGTCCTCTTTCATGTGCAAGAGAATCAATCATCTCACGTACAACTGTGCCAGCTAACAGCGGTGCTACATACTCCTGTACACCTGGCTCAATTCCAGTTAAATCAAACTCTGCTTCATCAATTACTGCCAGCTTCTGTGAAAACTTGCTGCAGAAATTGTAAGCTCTTTCATCCAATTCTCTAGTTGCTCCAATACCCTTAACAAGTACAAACGGTACATCAAAGTCTGTTACCTCAAATGGTCCATGGAAATACTCTCCTGAATGGATGCAATTAGAATGAATCCACTGCATTTCCATAAACAGGCAGATTGCAAGAGAATACATCTCGCCATAGTTTGCTCCGCTTCCCATTGTGTAAATTACAGTCTCACGCTTGTAATCCTTACCCCACTGTGAACCAAAATCTGCATACTTTGCCTTGATGCGCTCTGTTACCTCTGCAAGATTATTTAAGGACTCAGCGCCCTTTACCCACTTCTCAGACGGCTCAACTACATTCAGCATATCAAATGCCAGTGTGTACAGAATTACTTTGCTAAGATCATTTGGATCTGCCTCTGGACCATGCTCATAATGGATCGGATACTCACAAGCCTTCCACAGCGGAGAATCAACAAGGTTGGTCAGAGAAATGGAAACTGCTCCCTTCTCCTTTGCAAGCTCTGCTGCTCTGACAGTCTCTGGTGTATTTCCGGAATGGGAAATAGTTAATACAACGCAGGTATCGTCCAGCACCTTCGGTGTTGCCTTTACGAACTCGTTAGAAGTGTAAATAGCGGACGGAATGCTGGTCTCGCGGTCAAACATGTACTGAATTGGCATCATGGATGCCTGAGAGCCTCCGCATGCAACGAAATAAAATCTGCGGATTGTTTTTCTCTCTTTAACAGCTGCTACTGCAGCCTGGATCTGGGAAAGATGTTCTGCTTTCATGTGTAACCCTCCATATTTGTATTCTGGCTTCATATAACACGGTAGCCATTTGTATTATAACGTTATATAACGTTTTGTATTATATTATACCTATTTTACCCATTTGTCAAGTAGTTTTTTTCAATTAGCACATTAAAGTAATAAATTTTTTTATACCTTTTCAGAGCCATGATTTTAAGTGCACCAACCTTGACTTTTCTCTCTTTTTTTAATATACTCAATTTTGATACATGTAATATAACATCTTATAACGTCTTTATCTTAATAATAAATATCAGGGGGTTTTTATGTTAGACACAAATAGTCTTAAACCACTTTATATACAGCTTGAAGCTGAGATACGTCAGGCTTTGAGAGAAAAAAAATATCTTCCAGGGGATCGTCTTCCCAGTGAAGAAAAATTGTGTGAACAGTATCAGGTAAGCCGCATTACTGTCCGCAAGGCCATCCAACAGCTAACAGATCAGCATATCCTTGAAAAGCATCGTGGAAAAGGTACGTTTGTTTCCACCCCTTCAAGAAGCATTGATCTAAAGGAACAGTCTGGCTTTACAAATTATTTGTCTGCAATCGGACATAAATCACATCATCTTCTATTAAAAAAAGAGCTACAGCCTTCTGATGATTTTTTATGTGAAACGCTTTCTCTTCAGCCTAATGAACCAGTTTGTTACGTGCAGCGTCTAATTTTTGAGGATGATTCACCGCTTGCCTTAGATGAAATTTATATTTCTTCTTTAACTTATCCAGATTTTCTTGACCGCATAACAGGTGATATTTCTTTCTATGAACTGCTCACTAACTACTATAACGTATCTCGCGGTGAATCTGTATGTGAGATTGCTGTCCGCATTGCAAATGCTGAGCAGGCATCCATCCTTCATTGTCAGGCTGGCGATCCTCTTTTTCTTTTACAAAAAACGTGTTTTGCAGTTGACGGCACACCGATCCATTATTCACGCTCTCTTGTGCGCGGTGATCGAATCTCCTATACCATACGCACACAAAATTTAAACACACAGTTTATCTCTAATATAAATAATTGATATTTTATTTACAAGGCAGGAAAAAAGTTGCAGAAGACTGCAATTTTTTCTTGCCTTTTATTATTATATATTATAATATTACATTATATAATGTTTTTATCAAATAATTCTATATGGAGGAATTTTATGCTGAAATTTCAAGAAGAATCGTTACGTCAATCTGTAAACGGTGCACTCGCTCTGCGCCATCAAATCAATCCATTTCTGGATGCCATCTTTGAAAAAGGTATTACAAACATATGTTTTCTAGGAATTGGCGGTACATACGCATCTGCCATGCAGACAGTTTCTCATATGAAAGAATTTACTTCAATGGAAGTATTCGCCGAAAATGCAGCTGAATATATAACAACTGGCAATCGACGTATCATGGATGGTACACTTCTTATTTATTCATCTGTGACTGGCAGTACACCTGAAATAGTTAAAGCCGTTGAAAAAGCACATGCAGCACATGCCACTATTCTTGCTTTCCTTGACAATCCAAATCCTCATCTGCGCGAGTTATGTGAGCTATGCATCTCATATCCGCAAAATGAACAGCTAAAACTCTTTATGGCTGCTGACCGTATTCTCTTTCTTCGTCATGAATTTGACTGTTATGACGACTGCTATGAAAATTTTGACTGTTATCTCGCAGATGCTTTGATCTCTGTTGAGCAATCTTCGGATTCCTTTGCACAAGAATTTGCAAAAAAGCACTGTAACGATACTCTCCACTATTTTGTCGGTGCTGGAAACCAGTGGGGTTCCACCTATTCCTATGGCATGTGCTATTGGGAGGAGATGCACTGGATGGCAACTAAGACTGTATCTTCCGGTGAATTTTTCCATGGAACACTTGAAATCATTTCTCGCGACACTCCTGTCACACTCTTTATCAGCGAAGATGCCAGCCGTCCATTGTCTCTTCGAGTAGCTGCTTTCCTTCCGAAGATCTGTGCAAACTACACGATTATTGATGCGGCAGATTATCCGCTGATTGGGATTAAACCACAGTATCGCGGTTTTATTTCTCATCTTGTAACGCATGCCGTCACAAATAGAATTGATGTACATCTTGAAGCTATCAATTGCCACCCAATGGAGATTCGCCGCTACTATCGCTGCTTAGAATACTAACAAAAAATATGGCTGAACGTACCCCTAGATACGTCCAGCCATGTTTTTAAATATTACGCAACCTCTTTTCTCATTGCTTTGTATCCAATCAGTACTGTCCAAACATATGCACATGTTTTTGGAATCATAAGCATACCAATCATTGGAACGACATCTGCCCACAGCACAACTGGAATGTAGAATGCAAAGCTCAGTACAATTGTAAGCCACATCCAACGAAATGCCTTATCATTATTTTTCTTTGCGCTCTGATAGAATAAAACGATAATTAAAATGCCCATCAGTGCAAACGGAATATTACGGTAGATCCCCCAGGAAAGCGGTGCTGATGCACTAAGCCAAGCATTCTGCGGCATCATACACAAAAGAATACGAATTCCTGCTAAACCATAAATTGCTACTGTTGTTATCTTTCGTCCTATTACATGATAACGCTCTCTCCAGACATGATAAAGCACAACATAAAAGATTGTCATCGTAACTGAGGTAATCCACTTACCTAAGCCAAGTGCTACTGTAAAATTCTCAAGACCTGTCGTACAAAGAGCCAGTGCACGCGGAACCAGGTGGAAGGCATCACCACTTCCTAAAAGAACTGCCATGATTCCAAACATAGTAAACTGATGATTTCCTTTGCTTTTTCTAATCATCAAAATTCCGATTGTGATAACTGAAATAAGATATACGCTATCAAATACTGTTTCTACAACTGCCTGCATAATAATTGTCCTTTCTTCTAAGTTTAATTTCAATCATTTTGAACATTGTTCATTTTAGTTTTAAACTTTTCCCACATGAAAATGTGGGAAGGTTTTAATATATTTTGACCTTTTGACTCTGGTATCAATATATTGTTTTATTGATTAACATCAATACAGAGGTAGGATCGTAATCCTGACGTATCATCGCCATCAGCATTAAGGAAAAAAGAATCTCTGCAAACTGCTTTTCCGTAAATTGCTGGTCAAATACACCAGGTCTGACTTTCGGATCTTTCTTTAATACCTCACATAATCCGCTGCGAATATGACCCCATGTCTGCATCATTCGCTTTTTACCATCTGCCTTCTCATCTCTCATAAAGCCTAGCGAATGCAGTGAAAAGAAGCCTGGAAATTTCTGATTGCCATACTCTAGCCGCTCATAGATCCATGAGATACAACCTGCAACATCACAAAAGACATGCTCATCTTCAGGATGAAAAAAGATTTCATACCAGACACTCTCTATTGTCGCGCCTAGCAAGTCTGCTTTTGAATCGTAATAGTTATAAATTGTACCTGCTGAAACACAGCACTTAGATGCAACTGATCGAATACTGACTGCAGCCCATCCATTTTCCATGATCAGTTCGCGGCTGGCAGCTAATATCTCTTCTTTTGAAGTAGCAAGATGATTCACAATGTCGCCCCCCTAAAACTTATTTGCAAAACTATATTTTGTAATGAACGCTGTTCATGTTAAAAGTATACGCCGTTCATATTGATCTGTCAAGTGTTTTCTGAAAAACACGTTTTTTTATTTCACGCAAAAAAGAGCTCTGAGAGTTTCTCAGAGCTCTTGACAGGCGACAGCCGGATTTGAACCGGCGGTAAGGGTGTTGCAGACCCGCGCCTTACCACTTGGCTATATCGCCGTGACTTCTATAGTATAGAATACTTTTGCGATTTAGTCAAGTGTTTTTTTTCAAAAATATCATTTTTTTTATTTTTAGAGTTCACGGGGGAAGTTTTACGAAAGCTGTTCGACGATTGTTTTGTCGACCTCTCTTTTCCGCGGGTACCTGTTACACCACCTATTATCATGCTTTGTTTTGAAAGTCCCGCTACAACGTTCGGTCTTGTAAAAGCAACTCGTCTCACCGCTTATCTATGTTACGACCCGTGAACAAAACAATAGCTCGTTTACTCCACCTTCATGAATGTAAATTTCATACTCTCGCCTGCACTCAAAAACTTCGGAAGTGTTATACCTGCATGATTCCAGGTCTTTCCGCTGCGCTTTATTCCATTTAAACTGCAAACATACATTGAATTGTCTTCGAGTCCCTTGATTGCAACATGAACAGGAAGCGGATTGCCCCATGCATCCTTTTTTACTACCTCTACAAGTGCGCGTTCTTTATTCTTTGCGACAAATTCCCATGCTGTAAAGCTTGTATTATCACGCTCTGTAAGACGGTAATAATCTCCCTCGTGCGTCAAGTCATAATAGTCGTGGAACTCTTTGATCTGCTCTTTTACTTGTGCCTTTTCCTCATCTGAAAGAAGACGAAGATCAAGCTCATAACCAAAACTTCCGGCAAGTGCCACATCAGCTCTTGTAGAAAGCGGTACGCTTCGTCCTGTCTGGTGATTTGGGCATGCAGATACATGTGCACCAACTGAACTGATCGGATAGAAGAATGATGTTCCATACTGGATATCAAGACGGTTCATAGCATCTGTATTGTCACTGCACCAAATCTGTGGCGAATAGTACAGCATTCCGGCATCGAAACGTCCGCCACCGCCGCTGCAGCCCTCAAGCAGAATCTCAGGGAAACGCTGTACAAAACGCTCCAGCAAATCATAAACTCCAAGTATATAGCGGTGATAGCATTCGCCTGACTGCTCACCTTTGTAAATATGGCTGTACATATCGCAGATACTGCGGTTCATATCCCACTTTACATACTCGATCTTAGTGTTTCCAAGAATTTCTTCAAAACGAGCCATCAGATAGTCGCGCACATCACTTCTTGTCATATCAAGCACAAGCTGATTGCGGGCATGATTTGGCACACGTCCTGGAATTGTGATTGCCCAGTCTGGATGAGCACGGTAAAGATCACTGTCCTCTGAGATCATCTCTGGCTCAAACCAAAGACCAAATTTCATACCCTTTTCATGGATCTTCTCTGAAAGCTTTGGCAGACCTCCGCGAATCTTTTTTTCATTGACAAACCAGTCACCAAGGCCACTGTTGTCATCATCACGCTTGCCAAACCAACCATCATCAAGCACCATCATCTCAATGCCAAGCTCTCCTGCCTGCGCCGCAATCTTTTCAATCTTCTCTTCATTGAAATCAAAATATGTTGCCTCCCAGTTATTAATCAAAACTGGACGGCGCTCATGCTTATAACGACCTCTGCACATATGCTCATGTAATATATCATGATACTGGTGTGACAATTTGCTAAATCCCTGATTAGAGAATGAAAGAATCACCTGCGGTGCAAAGAATGTCTCTCCCCCTGTTAAGCACCAACGAAACTGGTACGGATTAATACCCATCTGAACACGAATCTGATCTCTTTGATCCTTCTGTGCCATTGCAGTAAAACTTCCGCTGTAAGCAAGACATAAACCGAAGCAGTCTCCTGCATCCTCTGTTGCATGACGGTCACAAAGAATCATTGCCGGATTATAGTGATGACTGGATGTTCCTCTAATACTTCCAAATTCTGTCTTAATATGCGTAACTGGTGTGCGCTCCATTGTGCGCTCCATCGCATGACGGCCTGTGAAGCTGATAAGGTCCAAATCGCGATCCATCATATCCATACTGCATGACAAAAACTTCTCAACATAGATCGGCTCCTTCCCTGCATTAGTCAAACTTGCCGTTCTTGTAATTACATTTTCCTCTTCCCAAACACCATAATATAAATGAAGAATTGCTCCTGACGCCTTTTCCTTCATCTTAATGATCAGCGTTTCACTGTTCTTTTTATCTGTGTCATACAGTGCTGGCATACCCGGAATCGAATATGCACCGGATACGACCTCACAGCTCTCAAAACGAAAATCGGCTGCACAGCTACCATCTGGATGTGTCAGACGAACAGAATCATCCCTAAAATCACCTACACCACTAGAAGCAACCTCCTGCGGCAGTGTATCAAGTGAATATGTGCGGTCCAGTCCTGCTTCCTCTGGATTTCCAGAAAAACCAACATCACTTCTAACAATAAGATCAGATAAATCCTCTGCACCAATACTGCTTCCATAATATAAATGAAGAAGCACTCCATTTTTATCAGCAAGCATCTGATAACTGGAATCATTTGTCTGAATGGTCATCAGTCGACCATTTGGGCTAATTTGAATTGCCATAGTTTCTCTCCTCTCTCATCACACAATGCCAGCGAGCAGAAAATTGCTTCACTTGCATGGCTTTTTACAGCCACAGAATCTTCCTGCACTCCGGCATTGTTGTAGTATTATTATTTTACTCTTTTACAGCGCCAATTACCATACCTGTTACAAAATATTTTTTTGACATACTCCCACGGTTAAAACCGTGGAATTCCTTAGATTCTGGCAGCGTCATCCAGCCCTATAGACTGAAATATAGCCACTGTGTTCAGGATTTATGCTGATGGGATTTCATACGTCGTGTACTACTTTCTCAGCAAAAGACCTATGCCGAAGCCTTATGT
>NZ_JAJEQN010000033.1:0-37732 GCF_020687335.1 Anthropogastromicrobium aceti | reverse complement strand
TTTACTGTTTTTATAGGTTGTAGTTTATACTACGCTAAAAATTTCACTCGCCTGACTGCTTTCGCAATCTGGCTTTTTAAGAAATCTTCAGGGTTGGTTATACTGTTCAATTATCAAGGTTCTTTGCATAGTCTCACTATCTTGGAGACCAACGGAGAAGAAGGGATTTGAACCCTTGCGCCGCTACTAACGACCTACTCCCTTTCCAGGGGAGCCCCTTCAACCTCTTGGGTACTTCTCCAAGCATAAGTTGATTCTCAAAAATCTGATATTTAATTGTAAATATCAACGGAGAAGGTGGGATTCGAACCCACGGTCCCTTTCGGAATCACCGGTTTTCAAGACCGGCTCCTTAAACCACTCGGACACCTCTCCAAAGCAGTTAAGTGACTCGTTTATTATAACTCATCGTCTTGCTTTTGTCAAGCACTTTTTTAACTTTTTTTCAGATCTTTTTTGAAGATTTGAGGTTTGTTAAAGCCGTGACTTGGAAGTTTTTGTCGTTTCAAGCGACTTCTATATACTATCACGGCTTTTCCAAAATGTCAACACCTTTTTTCGATTTTTTTCAAGTTTTTTTATTGTTGCTTTATTTCCATCTTTTGATACTATTACATTTCACGCGTCCTGGCAGATAAAATCCCATGCGCCGCTGTCATATCCTCTGGCGTAGTCAGCTTGATATTCTCATAGCTGCCCTCTGACAGATAGACCTTCTGATTAGTAAATGTTTCCACTACCATGGCATCATCTGTAATGGAGCCTGCTGCTTTTATGCCTTTTGTTTCTATTATATGGTTAAGATGATCATATGCCGCACAGATAATATCATGCTTAAATGTCTGTGGTGTCTGAATAATGCGAAGTGTACTTCTGTCAGGTGTTGACAGTACCATTCCATTTTGATCTGCTACCTTCACTGTATCTTTTAACGGCACTGCTGCAACACCGCTTCCATGTATTCTTGCTGAAGCAATTGATCTTTCAATAACTTCCATATCAACACATGCACGTGCTGCATCATGTATCATAATTAAATCGCAGTCTGAGGCTGCCCTTACTCCTTCCATAGATGAAAGGAAACGTTCGCTTTTTCCCGCGATCACAATAACCTCTGCGCAAAGTTCTTCCTTTTCCAGAAGATTCCGGCAATACTCGACTGCATCTGGTGAAGTCACAAGTACAATTTTATCAGCTATCTTGTCAAACAGACGCACACTATGCAAAAATACCGGAATGCCCATCAAATCAAGAAACTGCTTGGCAACTGGCGTATTCATGCGTCTTCCGCTTCCTGCTGCCAGAATTACAGCAGCTTTTTTCTCCTTATGCTCCTGTTTTCCCACATCATTCATTTTATCGTTCTCCCAGCTTTAAGGACGCTGCTGCATTTAAATCCCAGCCGCTTCTTCTTCCTTTTTTATATTCGTAGTAGCCTGCTGCACCAATCATTGCTGCATTATCTGTGCAAAAAATAGGGGACGGATAATACAGAGTAATTCCATTCTTTTCGCATGCCTCCTTTAAGCTTGCTCGAAGTGCAGAGTTTGATGCAACACCTCCTGCAAGAGCTAACTTACGAAAACCATGTTCCTTAGTTCCTCGAATAGCATGCTCTACTAATACCTGCACAACTGCCTTTTGAAAGGATGCTGCCAGATCATTTGGATTAACCTCTTCGCCTGTCATCTTCGCATGATTTAAATAATTAAGCACAGCTGATTTTAAACCACTGAAGCTAAAGTCATACGGATTATCAGACATCTTCGCCTTTGGAAATGTAATGGCATCCGGATTTCCAAGCTTTGCTGCCTTGTCGATCTTTGGACCTCCCGGATAGCCAAGACCGATGCTTCTGGCCACCTTATCGAAAGCTTCACCTGCTGCATCATCTCTTGTGCGTCCAATGATATTAAATTTATCATAATCTTCAACTACAACAAGATGTGTATGACCACCTGAAACGATCAGACACATAAATGGCGGCTCTAAATCCTGGTTTTCAATGTAATTGGCTGCAATATGACCCTCAATATGATGAACACCAACAAGCGGCTTTCCTGCTGCATATGCAATCGCCTTTGCCTCTGCCGTTCCAACAAGAAGTGCTCCAACAAGACCTGGTCCATAGGTAACAGCAACTGCGTCGATGTCCTCTAATGTCACAGATGCCTGTTTCAATGCTTCCTTTACCACCTGATTGATACGCTCGAGATGCTTTCTGGATGCAATTTCTGGAACAACACCGCCATAAAGAGTATGAATATCAATCTGTGTAGAGATTACATTTGACAATACCTTACGTCCATTTTCTACTACTGCAGCAGCCGTCTCGTCACAGCTGCTCTCAATTGCAAGTATTTTTATATTCTTTTCTTCCATCTTACTTCGTACCTTCTTCCTGCTCAAAATCCAGTGAAATACTTCTTCCGTCCTTTGCTGCAATTGTTCTTGAAAAGATCTTTCTCGTCTCCTCAATGTACTCCTCCGGATGTGCAAGCGACGGACTATAATGAGTCAGCCACATTTCCTTAGGCTGTGCCTCTTTTGCAAGTGACGCCGCCTCACTAAATGTCATATGCTTGTATTCCTTTGCCTTGGCAAGCTTATCTGGCTCTCCATACATGCCCTCACATATAAAAAGATCAGCATCCTTTGCCTGCTCAGCAATAATTGGAAGCGGTCTTGTATCTGTGACATACGTAACTTTGATTCCTTTTCTTTTTTCGCCCATAACCATATCAGGCGTATAAACCTTATCGCCATCTGTCATTGTCTCTCCCTTTTGCAAATGACTCCAGAAGGTAAGCGGAATGCCAAGCTCTTTTGCCTTTTCAGCATGAAAACGGCCTGCACGCGGAATCTGAATCGTGTAACCATAGCAGGTTACATTGTGCTGAACGCGAAAGGCATGAATATGATAGCCCTTCACCTCGAAATCCTGCTCGTTTTGCGTAATCTCTTTAAATATAATAGGAAATGGCAGCTCTGGCGCAATAACGCGAAGCGCATTCACCACGCGCTCAAGGCCTTTTGGTCCAATAAGTGTAAGCGGCTCTGTACGGTCTGCATTTCCCATTGTCAAAAGGAGTCCCGGAAGGCCGCTTATATGATCTCCATGGTAATGTGTAAAACAGATCACATCGATTGGATTACAGCTCCAGCCTTTTTCTCTCACTGCGATCTGTGTTCCCTCTCCACAGTCAATCATTAATGTGCTTCCGTTAAATCTTGTCATTAACGACGTCAGCCAACGATAAGGAAGGGGCATCATACCGCCTGTTCCCAATAAACATAAATCTAACATCTGTCCTCTCATTCCAAATGAGCGCCCGCCCAAAGCGCACTTTTATAAGGTTATAAATATTCCCGTGTTTTTTTCTGATACACAGGCAGGCGAAACCTTTTTGTAAGCTCTTGGGTACAGTTCTCACACAAGTCAAATGCAATTTTCTCGCCATCGCGCTCTGAAAAATAGCCCCATGCTTTATCCACATGAATATAATCCTCTAGCACAATGCCATTTTCAACTGGAAGCGGCCGTCTGCAGCAATTGCACACGACCTGAAGAATTCTGTCCCTATTATTTTCTTTTACTGTTATTCTCATTGCTTTCCTCCCTGATTCATTGATTCATTTTGCATGTATATTTTAATAAATTTCGGGAAGAATAACAATGGAAATGCCTGTCACTACTGGAAGTATTTCCACATAATTAAGGCATCTTCCTTTGGTTTGCTGTAAAATCCTTTGCGAATACCAGATTTTTCATAACCATTTTTTTCATATAATGCAATTGCTGCATTATTTGACACACGCACCTCGAGCGTAATTCCATATAAATTCTTTTCCTGTGCAAATGCATCAAGCGCTTTCATCAGCTGATTAGCTGCGCCGCACCGTCTGTATGATGAAAATACAGCGACATTTGTGATAGAAAGCTCATCTGCTGCCAGATATGCACCGACGTATCCTGCAATTTCTTCTGTATCTTTTTCATCTGCCATGCAAGACGGCTTCGATACCACTGCGACAAAAAATACATAATTTGCTTCTGCAAGACTTTCTGCCAACGCATTTTCTGACCATGCCTCTGCAAAACATTCCTTCTCAAGCTGTGCTACAGCCAGAAGATCTGCTTTGCACATACGGCGCACTGACAATTTTACGGCATCACTGCCGTTTTTCGTCAGCAAATCTTTGCCTGCGTTCCGCTCTCTCCCGGACGCAGAGAACCTTTTGTGTAAATGCCAGCCTCTCGTTCCTGCTCTGCCTGTGATTTTTTAAGGTAGATCGGACGGTGATCATCTGCATTGATTGCCTTTCCTTCACGCCATTTCTTAGCGCCAAGCTCTGCTACTGCTGCTGCGCGCGGCGTGCTGCAGACTGCTGGTGCCATTTTACTTTTTGATACATTTTCCTTTAACCATGCACCATGCACATGCATGCCATCTCCTGTAAATAACACATTCTCATCGTCTGACTTTAATTCTTTTAAGTTCTGTGCAAGCTCTTCCATTAATAAAAGCTTTGGTTCCATCACACATACCATATTCAATTCTTCATCAAAACGATACAGCGCTGTGTAAACCTGTCTTCGTCTCGCATCGATCATCGGGCAGATCAGACCATTATATGGGCCGCATCCAAACGCCATAGCTTCAAGCGTAGACACCTCAACAAGCGGCTTATCAAGCGCCAGACATAATCCCTTCGCTGTTGCACTGCCGATTCTAAGTCCTGTAAATGAACCAGGACCTGCTGAAATGGCTATTGCATCAAGCTCCTTTAAATTGGTTTCTGTCATCTTTACAACCTCATCGATCATAGGAAGCAATGTCTGCGAGTGTGTCTTTTTAAATGAAACTGAATACTCTGCCAGTACAACATCATCCTTTATAATTGCTGCACCTGCTGTCAAAGATGAGCTTTCTATTGCTAATATCTGCATACTGTTACCTTATTGCCTTTCTTTTCACTTACCGCGCACTGTTATTTTTCGATAATCGAATCCCTTGTCCAGATCTTTCTCAATCGTGATCCACACAGCTTCTGGCGGAATAATCTCTTCTACAAGTGATGCCCACTCAACAAGACACACACCCTGTCCATAAAAATATTCCTCGTAGCCAATTTCTTCCATCTCTTCCGGCTCTTCGATTCGATATACATCAAAATGATACAATGGCAGACGTCCTTCTTCATATTCACATACGATTGTAAAAGTTGGACTGTTTACTGCCTCTTTTATGCCAAGACCTGCGGCAAAGCCCTGGGAAAAAACAGTTTTTCCTGTTCCTAAATCACCGTCAAGACAATAAATGTCACCGGCTTTTGCCTCTTTTGCAAGGCGCATTCCCACCTCAAAAGTTTCCTCTGCACCATTTGTCTCATAAATTTTTTCTGGTATTGCCATTGATTCCTCCAAATATTGTTTCATTTTTATCAGAGCAAAATGTCGTAGAATAAAAACAAATATCCGCAGCCTTGCGACTGCGGATACACACAAACTGCAATTTACATTTACTGCAAACACAGCTTATTTTGTGCATCGTATTGATTTTACAACGAATGCACAAGAAAAACAACTCTATTTTTATACCTGATGCAGAATACGGCTGATTGGCTTGTAGATCAGCATAACGATAACTGATACCAGTGCACCCTTTAACAGATTTAATGGTGCTACACATAAGGCAACAAATGTCAAAATGTTAAACTCTTCAAAACCAGAAAAGATTGCATGACCCATCTCTAAAATGCTTTCAAGCGGCATTCCGTACAGCTTGGAGAATGCCGGAAGCAGATAAAATGCGTTGAATAAGCTTCCAAAAATTGCAATAATGATTGTTCCTGCTACACAGCCTATTATCGCTGTTTTCTTTGTCTTGTGTTTGAAATAAAGGATTGCTGCCGGAATAATGAAGCTGCAGCCAATCACAAAGTTTGCATAATCGCCGACAAATGCTGTTGTTGTACCTCTAAAAAGCACCTTTAATACGTTTTTAAGCAGCTCTGATGCTACACCTGCCACCGGTCCCATTGCAAAGGAGCAGATTAAAACTGGCACCTCTGAAAAATCAAGCTTGTAGAATGGCGGTGCAAATGGTACTGGAAAATCAAAGATCTGCAGAATAAATGCAAGCGCTGACATCATACCTATAGTGACAATTTTTTTCGTGCGCATTTGCTGCGATGAAGTCACTCCTGCCCACATTTCTCCAAGCTTTGCCACCGCAAAAAGGACTGCTGCCGTGATCGCAATGACGACAATAAAGCCGACATTTTCAGTTACTGTCTTCCATAAGTTTTCCATTTCTCTTTCCTCTTTTCTGCGCATTTATGCGCGTATTATTGAAAATTGAAAGTGGACGTCTTTGATTAAATTGTGAAATAAGAATCTGGTGCACCATTTTAAAAAAAGCCCCCTGAATCGACAGGGGGCCTATAAAACGATACACTCTTTCTTTTCCCATCCAGACTTTGGACACAGCTTTTGCTAATAATGCTGCATCACTTTACTGTTGGTTTCGGAGTTGTGAAGAATTGTTCATCACTATCTTTGCACTCACCGAATCAGCCGCAAAAATGCGGGTCGCGGACTTTACCGCCAGTGGGGATTTACACCCCGCCCCAAAGAATATTCCATTTTCCGACAGATAGTTTAGCACAGCAGAGTGATAATTGCAAGCGTTTTTTATTTTGTTTTCATAGTAAGGGCAATTCGTTTTTTCTTTAAATCTACGCTAAGCACTCTGACGTTTACAATATCTCCTACGCTTACAACCTCTGACGGATGCTTAACGTAGCGGTTACAAAGCTGTGAGAGATGAACTAGTCCGTCTTCATGCACACCTATATCGACAAATGCGCCAAAATCAACAACATTTCTAACTGTTCCCTTTAATTCCATATCTGGCTTTAAGTCTTCCATGGACAGGACATCACTTCTAAGGATTGGCTTTGGCATTTCATCACGTGGATCTCTTGATGGCTTTTCTAATTCTTTTACAATATCAGTAAGTGTAAGTTCACCAATTCCAAGCTGCTTTGCAAGCTTGGCTGTCTGAAGTTTCTTTGCAATGCCTGCAGCCTTTCCCTCTAAAATATCCTGCGGCTTTAGTTCACATGATGCTAAAACTGCACGTGCTGCATCGTAACTTTCCGGGTGAACGGCTGTAGCATCAAGCGGCTCATCTCCACCGCGAATACGAAGAAAACCCGCACACTGCTCATATGCCTTTGGTCCAAGCTTTGCAACCTTTAACAACTGTTTTCTATTTGTAAACTGACCATTTTCCTCGCGGTAAGTAACGATATTTTTTGCAATTGTTTTCGTGATGCCTGACACATATTCGAGAAGCGCTGCTGAAGCTGTATTTAAATCCACGCCTACCTGATTTACACAGTCTTCTACTGTTCCATGAAGCATCTCATCGAGCTTTTTCTGATTCATATCATGCTGATACTGGCCGACACCGATAGCCTTTGGATCAATCTTGACAAGCTCTGCAAGCGGGTCCTGCACACGTCTGGCGATAGAAACAGCACTTCTCTGGCCAACATCAAAGTTTGGAAACTCATCTGTTGCCTGTTTGCTTGCAGAATATACTGAAGCACCAGCCTCGTTTGTGATGACATAGCGCACAGGCGCATTGATTTCCCTAATCAAATCTGCAATGATTTGCTCAGACTCTCGCGATGCTGTTCCGTTTCCAACTGAAATCAATGTAATATGGTACTTTGCAATAAGTGCTTTTAAGATATCTTTTGCTTCTTTTACTTTGTTATGCGGCGCTGTCGGATAAATGACCTTTGTGTCAATTACCTTTCCAAATGGATCAATTACAGCAAGCTTGCAGCCTGTACGAAAGGCCGGATCCCAGCCAAGAACAGTCTGACCTGCAATTGGCGGCTGCATCAGAAGCTGCTTTAGATTCTGTCCGAACACCTTCATTGCGCCCTCTTCTGCTGTCTCTGTCAGATTAGTGCGAAGCTCACGCTCTATTGCCGGAGCAATCAGACGCTTATATGCATCCTCTGTAGCCTCACGAAGAATAGCTGCACAAGTTTCGTTCTTTCCCTTTGTCATTACATTATATAACCAGGAAAGAATCTCTTCCTGCGGTGCCTCAATTTTAACACTCAGCACCTTTTGATTTTCTCCGCGGTTTACAGCAAGCACCTGATGACCATTGATCTTTGTAAGCTGTGCCTGAAACTCATAATATGTTTCAAATACAGACTCTGTACCTTCTTCGCGAACTGTGGAGGTGAGCATACCTTTTTCCCATGTCATTTTACGAATTTGGGCACGAAATGAAGCATCATCTGAAATGTGCTCAGCTAAAATATCCATGGCACCTAAAAGTGCATCTTCTGTGCTTTCCACACCTTTTTCCGGTGATACAAAAGCTTTTGCCAGCTCTTCTTTTGTTCCTTTTGCCTGTCCTAATAATATTTCATTTGCAAGCGGCTCTAAGCCTTTTTCTTTTGCAATTGTCGCTCTTGTACGGCGCTTTGGACGATATGGACGATAAAGATCTTCTATGACGGCTAATGTCTGTGCCTGCTCCATTTTCTTTTTCAGATCATCTGTGAGTACGCCAAGCTCTTCCATGGAAGCAAGAACACTTGACTTTTTCTCTTCAAGATTGCGAAGATATGTCAGCCTTTCATCGAGATTTCTAAGTATCTCATCATTTAATGCACCGTGTGCTTCCTTGCGGTAGCGCGCAATAAAAGGGATGGTATTGCCCTCATCAATCAAATTTACAACTGCCTGAACCTGATCAGGGCGAATTTGCAGTTCTTCTGCTATCTTTTTAATAATATCCATTTTGATGCCTTTCTGCACCATATATACTGATGGTGCAAATATTGGTTGTGACTTTTATTTTTATGTGATATGATAACACTAATGTTTATCATACATTGCAGTAGAATATTTTGCAACCCAGAAGATACACAAATTCGAAAAGAAAGGATTTTATTTTTTATGGATGAAAATAAGAACTATAAGGATCCTGAGCGTGAAGGCAATGATAACGACACCTATGATCCGTATGAGGAATATGTAAAGGATAAGGTTCATGAGGAGCAAAAGGAGGAGTATGGTGATTCTTATGCGCGCTATACTGATCCGCAGATGGGGCCTGAGGATGATAGAGGCCGTTCTTACAAACCACATCACAGACGTGCTACTAATCTTGAGAAGATTGGCTTCGCAATGAGTATTGCTGCTTTGATCTGCTGTTGCTGTGCTAATATTTATTTAACGCTTGGTGTTTCTATCATGTCTCTTGCTGTTTTAATCTGTTCTCGCTTTTTTGCAAATGAGGATCATCACTTTCACCCTATTGCAATTACTGGAATTATTATCAGCAGCATCTCTATTGTGATTGTTGCTTTTATCCTCTTCTTCTATCTTGTTCTTTATCCACAGCTGTTAGAGGATCCAACTTACCGCGATATGCTCAAGCAGATGCAGGATCTTTTAAATAATAAGGCAAATTCACTGCTTCCTTCTGAGTCTGGCGCAGTAGAAGTACCAAACACAGTTCCGATGCCAACAGGCAATAGGGATACAATCTAAAATTTAAAAATACGGCACAGCCTATGGTTTACCCCATTAGCTGTGCCGCATTTTTTATGATAAAATTAAGAAAAAACAATAATACCGCTGCCCATAAGTGCCAGCTTCGATATTTGAAGCCTCTAATACGTCCTTTTGACAGATAGTGAAGACTTTGCCAGCACAAAAATATAATTGTCCATGCGGCAAGATATGGTACTGCCGGATGATAATAAATACTGTCAAACAGCCTGCCACAAAGAAGCGCCTTTACTGCTCGTGTGCCGCCGCAGCCTGGGCAATACCAGCCAGTGAGGCTATAAATAAAGCATGGTGCTCCCTGTGCGATCCATTCAAGATCAAGCACATGCAAAATGCCAAGGCCGCCAACAAAAATAATTATACCAGCCACAATAATGCAAAAGAGGACATCTTCTGTCCTCTCTGCATGATCTTTATTTTTATGATCCATAATCATTCTTACTTTGCTAAACGAATTACACTGACAACTGGATAGTTTTCGCACAGCGCATCAAACTCATTTTCAGCCCACTCTGCTGTAATAAGTCCAAACTCATCTGCAATACCAGCATCTACGATCTGCTTTGCCTTAAAGCTTTCTGCTACAGCGTTTGCATCTGATCCCTTTACACGCACAAAGTAGCTGTGTGTTGATTTTAAATGATCTGAAACAGTCATCTTTCCTGGCTCATATGGTTCAATCTCAGTGATCTTTGGATTTCTTGCTGCATTTACAACATCTGCCACTACAGCGGAAGCTGTTGGAAGCTTTCCTGCTCCTGCACCATAAAACATCAAATCACCCATGCTCTCACCGCGAACAAGAATTGCGTTCATTACGTCATTAACTGCAAAAAGCGGATGCTCGTTTGTGATCATAACTGGGCATACCATTGCACTTATACTTCCATACTCTTTCTTTTTGCTTGTTCCAAACAGCTTAATACGGCTGCCAAGAATTTTTGCGTATGCAAAATCAGCTGATGTGATCTTTGTAATACCCTCAGTATAAACATCCTCATAATCTACATATTTGCCAAATGCAAGTGAGGACAAAATTGCAATCTTTCTGCGTGCATCATGACCCTCAACATCTGCCGCTGGGTTTCTCTCTGCATAGCCTCTCTCCTGTGCATCCTCAAGGACTGCATCATAATCAAGACCATCTTCACTCATCTTGGTTAACATATAGTTTGTGGTGCCGTTTAGAATACCGGTAATCTCGGTTACTGCATCGGAAGTAATGCTTGAAACAAGAGGACGAATAATCGGAATACCGCCTCCTACACTTGCCTCAAATAAGAAGCTTACATGATGTGCCTTTGCAATCTCAAGAAGCTCTGGACCATGCGCTGCAACAAGCTCCTTATTGGAAGTTGCAACATGCTTTCCAGCCTCAAGACAAGCCTTTACGAAGGCATATGCCGGCTTTGTTCCACCCATAGTCTCAACAACGATTGAAATTTCTGGGTTTTGTGTAATCAGATTAATATCCTTTACTACCTTATCTTCCATCACGTCGCCTGGGAAATCGCGAAGATCAAGTACGCATGCCGGCACGATCTCATCTCCTGCCTTCTTTGCGATTGTTTCCTTATTCTTCAGCAATACCTGCACAACTCCTGAACCGATATTTCCATATCCTAACACTGCCACCTTAATCATACTTATGTCCAACCTTTCCAGTTATGTGATTTTTGAGCTTTGAGGGTCTTTTTACTCTCCTGTGTCCTCAGATACCTTCTCTCCTGTAGACAGCCATCTTAAATACGCGCTGATAAACAGATCGATGTCTCCATCAAGCACAGCGCCTGCATTTCCGCTGCTGGCACCAGTACGATGATCCTTTACCATAGTGTATGGCTGAAGTACGTAAGAGCGAATCTGATTTCCCCACGCGATGTCTTTTACCTCACCACGGATGCCGGAAATCTTTTCTTCATTTTCCTGCTGCTTTAACATATACAGCTTTGCCTTTAACATCTGCATTGCCTTGTCCTTGTTCTGGAACTGGGAACGCTCATTCTGACAGGTAACAACGATACCAGTCGGAAGATGCGTAATACGAATTGCAGATGAGGTCTTATTGATATGCTGTCCGCCGGCACCACTAGAACGGTAGGTATCGATACGAAGATCATCATCGTTGATTTCAACATCAAGATCTTCCTCGATCTCTGGCATAACATCACAGGAAACAAAAGAAGTCTGACGCTTTCCTGCTGCGTTAAATGGGGAAATACGAACCAGTCTGTGAACACCCTTCTCAGACTTTAAATAACCGTAGGCATTCTCACCATTTACCTGGAAGGTGACTGACTTAATTCCAGCCTCATCACCATCAAGCATATCAAGAACTTCTACTGAGAAGCCATTTCTGTCAGCGTAACGTGTATACATACGATACAGCATACTAGACCAGTCGCATGCCTCAGTACCGCCGGCACCTGCATTCAAACGAATGATGGCATTATTTTTATCATACTCACCATTTAACAGTGTGCTAAGTCTGAGTGCTTCAAGGTTTGTCGTGAACTCATCAAGAGACTCCTGAATGACAGGAATAACCTCTGGATCATTCTCCTCGTAACCCATCTCAATAAGCTCACTAATATCGTCATACTGAGTAGACAATGTTGTGTAGCTCTTTACGGTATCTTCCAGACTCTTTAACTCTTTTGTCATCTTCTGAGAACGCTCTGGGTCATCCCAGAAATCAGGAGCTTCCATATAACGTGAAAGCTCTGCAATTCTCTCTTTTTTGGCATCCAGATTTAAAGAAGCACCAAGCTCCTTTAACATCGGGACATAAGTAGACAGTGTGTACTTAAACTGATCTAACTCTACCACTTTTCTTCCTCTACTTTCTTTAATTCAAATTCAATATTTCAAGTTCAATATATCTTTGCGTCATTTACTCAGCAAATCTTCCGCAGCACTGCTTATATTTCTTGCCAGAACCGCATGGACACGGATCATTTGGCTGAATCTTCGGTGCATTTCTGCGAACCGGTGCCTTCACGCCGCTGTCATCCTTGTTTGTTCCTGTCACCTTTGCTACCTGCTCACGCTCCTCTGGCTTTTCAACCTTTACGCGGAACATCATCTTGACAGTATCCTCACGGATGCTTGCCATCATCTCGTTGAACATGTCATAGCCTGCCATCTTATACTCATTGAGCGGATCGCGCTGTGCATATGCCTGAAGACCGATACCCTGACGTAGCTGATCCATATCGTCGATGTGATCCATCCACTTGCGGTCGATGGTCTTTAACAGAACAACGCGCTCTGCCTCTCTCATGCTCTCTGGATCTGGGAACTCGCTTTCCTTGTCTGCATAAGCCTGCAGTGCCATCTCTGTAAGAGTCTCTTTTAATGCTGCCTTCTTCATGTTCTTTGTTTCATCTGCTGACGGCATATATTCGGTAAGCGGAATGATGGAACGAAGCTCGATATTTAACTGAGTGAAATCCCAATCCTCCGGTGCCTGCTCATCTGAGATTGTGCGGTCTACAACCTGGCTGACGATATCTCTAATCATCTTTAAGATAACATCCTTCATGCTCTCTCCATCAAGAACCTGACGGCGCTCCTTGTAGATGATTTCACGCTGCTCATTCATGACCTCATCATACTTTAAGACATTCTCACGAATACCGTAGTTGTTGCCCTCGATCTTCTTTTGTGCCTTCTCAATTGCAGATGTTAACATCTTGTGCTCAATCTGCTCGCCGTCCTGAACACCAAGCGCATTGAACATGCTCATGATCTTTTCTGAACCGAACAGACGCATCAGATCATCCTCAAGGGAAATATAAAATCTTGATTCACCAGGATCACCCTGACGTCCGGAACGACCTCTTAACTGGTTATCAATACGTCTTGACTCATGGCGCTCTGTACCAATGATCTTTAATCCGCCAAGCTTTCTTGATTCCTCATCAAGCTTGATATCTGTACCACGTCCTGCCATATTAGTTGCAATTGTAACAGAACCATGCACACCTGCGCCTGCAACGATCTGAGCCTCTAGCTCATGATACTTTGCATTCAATACGTTATGCGGAATACCGCGTCTTTTTAACATGCCGCTTAAAAGTTCAGAAGTATCAATATTTACTGTACCAACAAGTACCGGCTGTCCTTTCTTGTAGGTCTCCTCAACCTCGTCGCATACTGCCTTATATTTTTCTTTCTTTGTCTTATAAACAGCATCCTGATGATCAATACGTGCAATCGGCTTGTTTGTCGGAATTTCAACTACGTCCATGCCGTAGATGTTACGAAACTCTCGCTCCTCAGTAAGCGCTGTACCAGTCATACCGCACTTTTTATCAAATTTATTAAAGAAGTTCTGGAAGGTAATAGTTGCAAGTGTTTTGCTCTCTCTCTTTACCTTTACATGCTCCTTTGCCTCAATTGCCTGATGTAGACCATCGGAGTAACGTCTGCCTGGCATGATACGTCCTGTAAACTCATCGACAATAAGAATCTCATCGTCCTTTACAACGTAATCCTGATCACGGAACATCATATAGTTTGCTTTGAGTGCCATGATCATATTATGCTGAATTTCAAGGTTCTCCGCATCTGCAAGGTTATCAATATGGAAGAACTGCTCTACCTTTTGAACACCCCGCTCGGTTAAGTTGATTGTCTTATCCTTCTCGCTGACAACAAAGTCACCAGTCTCAGTGATCTCCTCACCCATAAGAGCATTCATCTTGGAAAACTCTGCACTTGCCTCACCCTTTTCAAGACGCTTTGCCAGGATATCGCAAACCTCATACAGCTTTGTAGATTTTCCACTCTGACCTGAAATAATAAGAGGTGTTCTAGCCTCATCGATCAAAATGGAATCGACCTCATCTATGATCGCAAAGTGAAGACCTCTCATTACGAGCTGCTCCTTATATACGACCATGTTATCACGAAGATAGTCGAAACCTAACTCATTATTTGTTACATATGTGATATCGCAATTATATGCTGCTCTTCGCTCATCATTGTTCATGCTGTTTAATACACAGCCAACCGTAAGACCAAGGAATCTGTGAACCTTTCCTTCGTTCTCAGCATCACGCTGTGCCAGATAGTCGTTAACAGTAACGACATGAACACCCTCGCCTGCCAGTGCGTTTAAATAAGAAGGAAGTGCTGCCACGTTGGTCTTTCCTTCACCAGTCCTCATCTCTGCGATACGTCCCTGATGCAGTACGATACCGCCCGTCAGCTGAACCGGATAATGCTCCTCGCCCAACACTCTTCTGGAGGCCTCACGAACTGTAGCGAAGGCTTCCGGAAGGATATCATCCAGTGTCTCGCCCTTTGCAAGGCGCTCTTTAAATTCTACTGTCTTATGCTGAAGTTCTTCATCTGACAGTGCGACCCACTGCTCACGCATGCCGAGGATCTTATCCACAATTGGCTTAATACGCTTAAGCTCATGCTGGCTATGAGTACCAAATATCTTATTTATGAATCCCATATCTGCCTCCTAAATACATACCGATAGTACAACAGACTAATTCTATCATTTTTCCTATAAAAATTCAAGACATTTTTATTCCTACTTCAGTTTAGGGTTTTTCCGGAAAATGTAAAAAAGATGTATAAAAATTCTCTAAATTACATCAAAATTATATTTACAAAATCATTGTTTCGTGCTATACTCTTGGTAAATAAATAAAGACACATTTTATTTATTTCTATGATTCTATCGGAAGGAGCTGATTGTATGAAGTATATCATTACAGGAAGAAATATCGAGGTCACTGAGGGCCTGAAATCAGCAATTTATGAAAAGATCGGAAAACTTGAGCGCTATTTCACACCAGATGCAACAGTTTATGTTACGTTAAGCGTTCAGAAGGATCGTCAAAAAATCGAGGTTACGATCCCAGTTAAAGGAAGCCTGGTTCGTGCAGAACAGGAAAGTTCGGATATGTATGTTTCGATCGATTTAGTAGAAGAAATCATTGAGCGTCAGCTGAGACGTTATAAAACGAAACTGATTGCCAGAGAGCAGGATGGCGGAGACTTCTCAAGTGCCTTTATTGAGGAAGAGGATGAGTTCTCCGAAGAGAATGAGGGCATCAATATTGCACGTGTTAAGCGTTTCCCATTAAAGCCAATGAATCCTGAGGAGGCTTGCCTTCAGATGGAGCTTTTGGGACATAACTTCTTTGTATTCTACAACTGCGATGAGGATCGCGTAAATGTCGTTTACAAGAGAAAGAATGGTACTTATGGTCTGATCGGACCTGAGTTCTAATAATTAAATTGTTACTTACAGGGCATCTCAAATGGAGGTGCCCTTTTTTTCGACACTTTTTTCCATTTTTTGCCACTGTCAGATAGAGTTTTGTCTGATTATGGCTGTTTTTGTTGCTGTCAGCAAGTTATGTTTCCTATCTATTAGATATATTCTTATACTAGGAGGTAGGATTTATGGACTTTGAACAAATTGGAATGCGCATTAAAGCATGCAGAAAGCAAAAGCACCTGACGCAGGAGAAGCTGGCAGAATGCCTTGACGTTTCTTCTCATTATATCTATGAGCTAGAACGTGGCGTGAAAACGATGAGCTTATACACACTCAACGATCTTTCGACTTGTCTTGAGGTTTCGAGTGACTATTTGCTCTATGGCAAGGACAATACTGATTCAAACCCGATTCCCGAAGACGCCCTGTCCGTGATGATTAAGGATCTTCCATCGCAGCAGAGAAACAGACTCGCTGATCTGCTTAAGGTGATGATGCCGTACATCTCTCTTGATGAGTCAAGCCAGACATCAGGCAATGATGCCGGCAGAAAAAAAGTAAATAAGTAAGCACAAAAATCCGAGGCAGTCATAATTCAGCCTCGGATTTTTGTATTTTTATCAGTTACTTTTATTTGACATTAAATGCCTTGATGCCTGGATATACAGCACTTGCTCCAAGCTGTTCTTCGATTCGAAGAAGCTGATTGTACTTGGCAACACGCTCTGATCTAGACGGTGCACCTGTCTTTATCTGGCATGTATTTAGTGCCACTGCAAGATCTGCGATAGTTGTGTCAGCAGTCTCACCGGAACGATGGGAGGAAATTGCGGTGTAGCCTGCCTTATGAGCCATCTTGATTGCCTCAAGTGTCTCGGATACAGAACCGATCTGATTTAACTTGATTAAGATTGCATTTCCTGCACCCAGCTCGATACCCTTGGAAAGTCTCTCGGTGTTGGTAACAAACAGGTCATCACCAACCAACTGAACCTTGTCGCCCAGTCTCTTTGTGAGCTTCTGCCAGCCTTCCCAGTCTTCCTCATCAAGACCATCCTCGATTGAGATGATTGGATACTTCTCGCAAAGTGCTGCCCAGTGCTCGATCAGTTCCTCAGCTGTATACTCAGTTCCTGCCTTTGGAAGCTTGTAGTAGCCCTTGCCTTTCTCACTCTTCCACTCAGAAGAAGCTGCATCCATAGCAATTCTAAAGTCTTTTCCTGGCTCATAGCCTGCCTTCTTTACAGCCTCAAGAATCGTCTCAATTGCCTCCTCATCGGACTTTAATGCTGGAGCGAATCCGCCCTCATCACCGACTGAGGTTGCAAGTCCTCTGGACTTTAAGATAGAAGCAAGTGCATGGAATACCTCTGCACACCATCTTAAGCACTCCTTAAATGATGGTGCTCCAACTGGCATGATCATAAACTCCTGTACATCAAGTCCTGATGAAAGTGCATGGCAGCCTCCATTTATAATATTCATCATTGGAACAGGAAGACGATTTCCTGAAACTCCGCCAAGGAAACGATATAGCGGGATATCAAGAGATGCTGCCGCTGCACGGCAAACAGCGATGGATACGGCTAAAATAGCATTTGCGCCAAGCTTTGACTTATCCTTTGTTCCATCTGCTTCAATCATTGCCTTATCAACTGCATAAATATCAGAAGCATCCATACCAGTGATGGTATCGTTAATAATTGTATTGATATTCTCAACTGCCTTTGTAACGCCCTTCCCAAGATAGCGGCTCTTATCTCCGTCGCGAAGTTCAAGTGCCTCGAACTCACCAGTAGAAGCACCGCTCGGTGCTGTTCCTCTTGCTACAGTTCCATCAGCCAGAGTAACCTCTGCCTCTACTGTTGGGTTTCCTCTGGAATCAAGAATTTCTCTTCCTACAACCTTCTCAATCTCTAAATAATCCATGATCATACCAAACCTTTCTTTTTCTTTCCACTGGTCTCCAACGGGAGAACACTCCCGTTTCAGCAGTATGGAGCCAATGGTTATTTTGTGTGAAGTTTGAAGTTGTATTCAGGCTTTTTGCATTTTCTTTATGTTAGCCATTACAACTATTAGTTAGTCTACACTAATTCTTTTCAAAATGCAAGGGGGTTCTGGACATTTTCCGGTTGTTGAAAATTTTATTCAGTTAGGGCAACACTGGGTAGAAATCAAAATCAAATTTTAAATTTCTCTTGACAGGAATCGTGATAGATAGTATAATCTCATTTGTGTTAGATATTTCTAACTAGTATTATGTGTAACTAATTTCAAATTTTATTAGGAGACGTTTATGGATCATTATCTGATTGAACATTGTGCGCCGACGTTAGCGTCTATAAAAACAGCAAATCTTTTCCGTGTCAGCTTTGATACTCAGAAAAATTTGTTTGATGCAGTACGCCGCTGGAACAATACACTTCGCGATAAGGGTGTTTTATGTTTTTGCCTGTGCCTTCATGAGCACACTGCTTTAATCTATGTGGTTCGTATGAGTCGTCTGCAAAATGATCTGTCTGATCCGGCTGTCGGTGAGTTTCTTTCCTCCTTTGGCTATACAAGCCAAAACGCAATCGACGCTCTCCTCATTCTCAGACAACATTTGATGCAGTCTGGTACGTTTCCTCATGAAATAGGAATTTTCCTTGGATACCCACTTGCGGATGTGAAGGGTTTTATTATAAACCATGGTCATAACTGCCTTTGCTGCGGTGACTGGAAGGTATACAGTGACCCTGAAAATGCAGTCAAAACCTTTAGGCGCTACTGCAAATGCAAGCAGATTTACCGTAAAATGTGGGAACAGGGAAAGGATCTTCGCCAGTTGACAGTCAGCGCATAAGTGCCTGACTGATTTGACAAATAAATTTTATTTTAAAGGAGAATGATTATGAGCAAGGTAGCTGTTGTTTACTGGAGTGGAACTGGAAATACAGAGCAGATGGCAGAAAGCGTAGCAGATGGAGCTAGAAATGCCGGCGCTGACGTAACTACTTTTACTGCTGCTGAATTTGATGCTGACAAGATGGATGAGTTTGATGCAATTGCATTTGGATGCCCTTCTATGGGTGCTGAGCAGCTTGAGGAAGATGAGTTTGAGCCGATGTTTACAGCTTGCGAATCAAAGCTGTCCGGCAAGAAGATCGCTCTGTTTGGCTCCTATGGATGGGGAGATGGTGAGTGGATGCGCAACTGGGATGAGACCTGCCGCAATGACGGTGCTGTAATGGCGTGTGATTTCGTTATCTGCAATGATGCTCCTGATGAGGATGCTAAGGCAGCATGCGAGGAACTCGGAAAGGCTCTTGCATAATTAGAGAAAAAGCTCGAAAGCAAATGATAAAATGCTTCCGAGCTTTTTTATTATACTGTAAAATCTAAGCAGGAACGGATTGCAGTGTGTGGTCTTACCTTTCCATTTGCAACTGCAACGTGAGCCGGATGTACGGAGTAGCCCTTTAATGCTGCCTCGTCAGTAAATGTAGAATCAAGCATCAAATCTGCATTTGAGCTTTCCAGTCCATTTATGTTAACATGAATCTCTAACAGTCCCGGAATCTGACCTGCAAGTCCCTCAAGACCAGCTTTGATTTCTGCCTTGATTGCTTCTTTTTCTTCTTTTGAATACTCATTCTTTAATGTCCATAAAATTACATGCTTTACCATTTTTCTCTCCTGTTCATTTTTAATTAATTTTGTTTTTCACGAAACGAATGCGGTCTAATTCAAACAAGTCTTCTTCCCCTTCAGCAAAGAATTGAAGTTCAATCTCATACCGACCACTCTTATTGAGTTCGATTGGCGCTTTCCATGTTGTTTCCTGATGGATATCCTCTATATTGATCACACCAACTGACTCACCATTTGCCAGAATGCTAATTCCACATTCCTTCAGAGCTGTTCCTTCGATCTCGATTGTCCAATTGGCATCCTCCAAGAACTCGATATAGCGCCATTTTACGCTGCAGCCATCGGTGATATGTACAAGTGGGAAGCGTCCTTCTTTCTCGGTAAGATATGCTCCGCCAGTCAGACCGCACTGCCAGCCTGCCTCAATACCTGCCGTGGCATCTAGTCCATGTGAAAATCCCTGTGAGGTCATCTCTACCTGCTCGATAATTCCTCTCTCTTCATCTACCTCAATACGCTCAACACGTGCACGGCGCGCATATTTTGTGTTGTTGGAGGAACCATGATAGAATACATACCACTGATTTTCTATCTTCACGATTGAGCCATGATTATTCCAGCTTTGCGGATCAATTCCTGTATTGTCGATTATACGACCTTTTCTTACATACGGACCAGCAACAGATTTGCTTACTGCATAGTCAAGATTTGTCGGATGACCGCCATTACGGTGTGTTTCATCAATAAATTCACTTGCGTACACGATAACATAATGATCACCTACCTTGCGAAGTGATGATGCCTCATGGAATCCATGACCATCATCATCCTTATTGATCAATGCTTCCTCATATGTATCTGGATTCAGTGTACACATATCATCATTTAATTCTGCCATATGGCAGTGGCCCTGACCCCAGGTGTAATAATATTTTCCGTTGTCCTCCAAAACAGACGGATCAATGCCTTCGATTGGCTTTCCTCCCATCGTTATCTGCACAGCATCCTCAAATGGTCCGTATGGGTTCTTGCTTTTTGCAACACCCTCTGTTCCATCTGAAAGGCAGAAATAGAAATAATACAACTCGCCTTTCTTTGTAACATCTGGCGCCCATAAAAGCCCATTTGACCACGGCACGCCTTTTTTGATGCCCTCTTTTTCGTACTCATCGGTTGATGCAAGCACTGGGCCGTGATCGGTCCACTCGGTCAAATCTGATACAGGTGCTGAATATACATGAAACTTGTGGCAGCAATACTCGCCGTCAAACTCATCCTTTGAGCCATACAAATAAACTCTTCCATCAAATACCTTCGGCTCTCCATCTGGAATATAAATATCCAGCGGCAGAAATGGATTTTTTGCACCACTTTGATAGACAGCGTTTGCAGGCTCTTTAACATATTCCATGTTTAATCCTCCAATCTATTGGGCTTTTGTCTTAAACAAATCCTTTGACCCCAACTAGAAAGTATGATACCATGGATAACGATTGTTGGCAAATACAATCCACTCTTATTTTTATTATTATGGAAGGATTTTTTTATGAAACGCTCTCAATTAAAAAACTCATTTTTGCTGCTTTTGACTGCGGCTATTTGGGGATCTGCTTTTGTCGCACAAAGCGTAGGCATGGACTATGTTAAGCCGTTTACGTTTAATGGAGTACGATCTGCGATTGGTGCACTTTTTTTGATCCCTTGCATCTTTTTCTTTCAAAACCGCACAAATTCTTCTGAAGTATCACCTGCAGACCAATTGAATCAATCAGCCAAAACTCTCGCATCATCGCCAATTGCTCGAAAAACATTATTCTTCGGCGGGCTATGCTGTGGTATTGTGCTGGCGGCCGCTTCTTCCCTTCAGCAGATTGGAATTTCCTACACAAGTGTTGGAAAGGCTGGCTTTCTGACTGCCATCTATATTGTTCTTGTGCCGATTCTTAGTCTATTTTTAAAGAAACGCTGCAGCCCGCTAGTATGGCTTAGTGTTGCACTGGCAGTTGGCGGTTTATATCTGTTAAGCGTTCCTGATGGTTTTGGCTCTATTGGAAAGGGTGATCTTCTTTTGATTGCCGGCTCTTTCTTATTTGCCGTGCATATCTTAGTAATAGACTATTTTTCACCGCGCTGCAATGGTGTGGCTTTATCGTGTATACAGTTTTTTGTATGCGCAGTCGTATGTCTTATTCCGGCATTTATTTTTGAGCAGCCATCACTTTCTTCTATCCTTGCAGCATGGGCTCCTATTTTGTACGCTGGTGTTCTCTCCTGCGGTGTCGGCTATACTCTTCAAATTATAGGACAAAAGGGTATGAATCCAACTATCGCATCTCTTATTTTGAGTCTGGAATCTGCTATATCTGTTCTTGCCGGCTGGTTGATTCTTGGTCAAACCTTATCGGCACGTGAGCTTACAGGATGTGCTATTGTTTTTCTGGCAATTGTGCTTGCTCAGCTTCCATGGCCGCCAACAAAAAAATCTTAAAGAAAGGCATTTTATGGACCGAACACTTACTTATACCGTCTCGATTGAAGAAAGTGACCTGCGCGCAGATCAGTTTTTATCGCGCCGCGGCTTTTCCTCTCACCTTTTGACGCGGCTTCGCAAAAACATGGAACATCTTCTTATAAATGGCACGCCAAGCCGCACAAACACACCTCTTCATGAAGGCGACATTCTGACAGTACATATTGTTGAGGAGCATTCCTCCTACCATGTGCCTCCTGTAAAGCTTCCTCTTTCAATTGTCTACGAGGATGAGGATATTCTTGTTGCAAATAAGCCGGCTAAAATGCCTATTCATCCTTCTATGGACAATTATTATAATTCACTGGCAAATGCTCTTGCCTGGTACTACCGTGACAGCGGCAATTTTATCTTTCGCTGCACAAACCGCTTAGACAGAGATACCTCAGGGCTTACAGTAATTGCCAAAAATATGCTCTCCTCTGCCGTTCTTTCTGATATGGCTGTTCGTCATGCAATTACGCGTGAATATCTGGCGATTGTGCGCGGTGTCGTTACTCCTGCGTCCGGCACAATCACTGCACCGCTCTCAAGAAAGCCTGGCTCTATAATTGAGCGCTGTGTAGATTTTGAACACGGAGAACGCGCCGTAACTCATTACAAAACATTAGAAACAAAAAATGGGCACAGCCTTGTCTCTTTACAGCTTGAGACAGGCCGCACCCATCAGATACGGATTCATATGAAATATTTAGGCTTTCCGCTTGTCGGTGATTACCTCTACAATCCAGATATGGAATTTATCACACGTCAGGCGCTCCACTCATGCCGTCTTTCCTTTGAGCATCCTATCACTCATGTGCCTCTTTGCTTTGAGGCGCCACTTCCAGATGATATGAAACGCGTGCTACTCGACGTTTTTTAAGGCATCTGTCATCGGAATTGCCTTGATTTTTTTGATCTGGAAGAATGAGATCACGGCATAAGTGATCAGTCCGGCTGCAAGAACTTTTAACAGATCTAGCGGTTCCATATAAAATTCCAGATAACCAGAATACTCTGCAAACGCAACCTCACAGATAACCTTCAGTAGCACAATACATAACCCTATTGTCACTACAAGTGAAACAACTGATACGATTGTGGTGGTACGAATATATAAGCGGTTGATTTCCTTGTCACTGTATCCTAAAATCTTTGCCATGGAAATTGACTGCGCATTTTTCTCGATTACTACCTTTGAGAGCAGATACAAAAGCAGTGCAAACATGATCACGCCAAAGCCCTGGAAGAGAACAGCCATACCGCCCATTGACAATCGAAGCTGTCTGGAGGTCTTTGTCAAATCTTCCTTTGATATAGTCATTGCAATGTTTTTCTGCGTCAAATCAGTCAGTTCTTCATTTGAAAAATATCCTGGATAATAGCTTTCCTTCTCAAATGTTTTCTCAAACGCATCACAATTCATAAATACAGACAATGCTGCCGGATATGTATAGATACCCGTAACGGTAAAGGAATACGTTTTCTCCCCATACTCTTCCTGCAATGTAATCGTATCACCTTTTTTAATATGCTGCTTATTTGCATAGGCATTTGAAATCAATACCTCATCATCTGCAATGCTGCTCTTTATGTAGGCGCTGTTTTCCTGTACGCCATACACCATCACTTCCTCGCTCTTGTAGCGTCCCTCCTGTGTCTTTAATACCGTCACATCATAGCTTTCCGCCTCTTTATTTTCTGTCTTTTCTTCGCTTACAAGCACATACTGATGCTCTGCAAGAAGATGAGTTGTAATCTCCTGTTCGAAATGATCAAGCAGCGGTCCAAACATAAATCCAAACAATAAAATCAGGTTTGCGAACAAAATTCCGATAAACAAAATGACATAGTTTGGAATGTTCTGAAACAGGATTCTCATACGGAACCTCTTCATAATAGGAATCGTAGTCTTTAAGCGAAATGCCTTTTTCTTTTGTCTGCGGCTCAAATCACGACGAAGGAAACGAAGCGGTGAAAGACTCATCTTTTCTGCCAGCATAATAAAATTAATGGCAAACATCAAAAGCACTGGAATTACTGTTGTCTTGACAAATGCATCGGCGTTCCAGATCGTGACATAAGTCGGAAGGCTATAGCTTGCATAGTACAGTGCTGCCATATAACCTTTAAATACAGTGTATCCTAAAATATTTCCAATCACTGCTGCAATCAAGACAATGAGCATCGGCATTGCCATATAATGACGAATCAACTCTCCCTTTGAGTAGCCAGACGCGCGAAGTGTACCGATTACTGCTGATTCCTTGTTGATCGTGTTGCTGGTAGTCACGGCAAATACAAACGCAATAATAGCAATGACGATATAAAGAAATACGGTAAACATAGCATTATCGCCCTTTATATCATCTCCGGTAAAGATAATCGCCTGATTTACATACTCTGGTATAAAGCCTTCGACACCGTTCAGATTCAAAAGCGCATTTACATACAAAGTTTTCAAGAAAGATTCGCTGAGTGTCTTTGCCTCTTTCTCATCTGCCGGACGCTCGCTGTAACGCCATGAATAATTGTAGTGAAGATGATCATCGTTGATTTTATTAAATCCATCCTCTGTCACAATAGCCACACCAAATCTCACAGCGTCAAACATCATATCTGACGTGGATGAAAACAATGCACTGTAATCAGAAAGTGCCACTAAACCGCATATTGTGTAGGACACATCTCCAAGTTCCATCACATCACCAACAGAAATTTTATTATTTACGGCATACATACGGTCAATTGCAATCTCATTTTCATCTTCTGGAAAGCTTCCTTCCATCAGGCATTCCAGATCAATTTCTGTACGCTTCTTAAAAATACGAAGCGTACTCTCCACATTCTTTGTCTGTTCTTCTTTATAGAAGTTTGGATAAATCTTTGTTCCATCCTTTTGCAAGGCGTCTAACAGACCGCTTGATGCCTCTCTTTTAACCTCAAAATTTCCATCTTCAATATTATATTTTTCAAAACTCTCATCATAGGCCTGTGACATACTGCCGCTCGCAACCAAAAATCCAGATACAAGCGCGATCACACCTGCTATAAATACAAACAGAACAATATATTTTCCAGCCTCGCTCTTTAATTCCCTAAGAAAACGTTTATTCAATGGATTTGTTTTTTTCTTTACCATTCCAGATCCTCCGCTGCCATACGCGTCTCATTGCGGCAATTCTCACGAATACGGCCATCATGAAGCTTTACGACGCGATCTGCCATCTTCTCGATTGCGTTATTATGTGTTACCATAACAACAGTATTTCCATATTTGCGGTTGACCTGCTCGATTAGTTTTAAAATCTCCTTTGATGTTGCATAATCAAGTGCACCTGTTGGCTCATCGCACAGCAAAATATCTGGATTCTTTACAATGGCTCTTCCTATAGCTGTTCGCTGCTGCTGTCCTCCTGATAACTGATTCGGCAGCTTATGACGATGCTCATACAAGCCAAGTGTCTTTAACAAATCATCTACATCAAGTGGGTTGTCACTTAAATAAGCACCAACCTCTACATTTTCCTTGATATTTAAATTTGGAATCAAATTATACATCTGAAAGACATAACCTAGATGCTTTCTTCTGTACAATGTCAGCGTCTTTTCGTCCATATCGGCTGTCTTTTCGCCATTAATTGCAATATAGCCGCTGTCTGCACCGTCAATTCCCCCAATAATATTTAACAGTGTCGATTTCCCAGAACCTGAAGGTCCCAAAAGCACGCATAATTCTCCTTTTTCAATCTCCATGTCAATTCCCTTTAACACTTCGATACGGCTGTCGCCTTCGCCGAAATGTTTTTTGATTCCTTTAATCTCCAGAAACATGACGTTCCCCCTCTCTTTATATTGATGAGACTGTGTTCTGGTTAAGTTTATGATGCCAGAAGTTAGTATTATCTAACTTCATATTATACGAGCTTTTATAAAGAAAAACAACCAACATTGTTGATATTTTTTCTCAACAATGTTGGTTGTTTGTTGTTATGGATACCCGGTAGTTTGACTACACAATGAATGTGACATCCATTACTATAATTTTTACTTTTCTGGTACTACAATTATGTCTTTGGTAAAATGATTAAGGACCTTGCATCCATCCTCTGTTACGAGAACGAGATCCTCAACACGCACACCAAAATTTCCTGTTAAGTAGATACCCGGCTCTATGGAGAAGGTCATGCCCGGCTTTAATATATCTGTATTTGCCGATGAGACATCTCCTGCCTCATGAACCTCCTGACCGATGTTATGACCGGTACGATGTACAAAGTATGGGCCATATCCCTGCTCTGTTATATAATCTCTTGCGGCTGCATCTACATCACAGAAGCGAACACCTGGCTTTACTGCTGCGATTGCGCGCTCGTTAGCTGTCTTTACGATGTTGTATACCTTCTTCTGTTCTTCGCTTACATTACCCAAGAATACAGTTCTTGTCATATCTGAGCAATAGCCATTCCACAAGCATCCAATATCAAGAATTACGCTGTCGCCAGATTTTCCTGTGGAATCGTCGTTACTGTGATGCGGGTCAGCAGCATTTGCACCGTAGCAGCAAATCGGATAGAAGGAAAATCCTTCTGAACCAAGATCGTGATAAATATCAAGCAGCTTATCGGCAAGTTCCTTCTCTGTATAACCTTTGTTGACCTCTTTGATAAGACGCTCAACTGCCAGATCGTTTAATCTGGAGGCTTCGATCATAAACTCCTGCTCTTCGTTTGTCTTAATCTGGCGAATCTTATCAATGATGTAAGAACCATTCTTGTATGTCAGATTTGGACGAAGTTCCATAAGACGAAGCAAAAACTTTGCTGCCCAGTTTTTATCAATGCCAATCACGCCAGTTTCTGCAATCTTCTCAGAAAGAATTGCAACGCAGTCATCAACATCATCAACATACGTAACCGGCCAAATCGGATTATCTCCCTGTGGGTACAGCTTGCTGATTACAAGCTCAGTCTTGCCAGCTGCTGCATCAAATACAAGTACCATCAGACGTTCGCCCGGGTTCATGAGTCTTCCCATCAGATAGTTGATGGAGGCAGGATCGCTTACAATAAGCTGATCCATGCCATTTTCCTTCATTGATGTCAAAACCTTTTGTGCTCTTTCTTTAAATACAGTCTCTTTTACCATCTCTTTTGTCTGCCTTTCTGTCTTTGTCTTTATGTCCATATATGCCAGACTTCTCGTTTTTACTTTGTTACCGGCGTTGGTCTGGACCAGTCAAATACTAATCTTGAATCAATCAATGCTGACAAACGATCCTTTGCACCTGATGACGGATCTACATAGGAGCTGATTGCTTCCCACATACGCTGTCCGTCTACATTAGCGCGTCCCATACGGAAATATTCATTTCCAAGCTGTGTCCAGCCAAGGTTTGAGTCAACGCTGCAGAAGTAGCTAAATCCTAACTCCTTTAACAGCTGATACTTTTGATTTGCAGGATCATATCCTCTCCAGGAGCCCTCATACAAATCTTCACCTTGCGGATAAATGATGATATCAACATCGCCAAGAAGCGGCTTTACCTCGCGATCCCACAAACGGGAATCAGACTCAAAACGCTCATATGATCCAGAATCACCGACCTTGTTGTGACCCCATGTATGACTTGCAAACAGCCATCCATCATCACGGCATGCCTGCGCTACCTGCTTTGCACTCTCCTTATCCTGCTCGATATTAGGATTTGGCTGATACATAGTCTGCTTCTTCTTTAAGTTGTTCTCCAGATTCCATGAGAAATACTGATCAAAGTAATCGCAGTTGCTGTTGTACCAGAAATCACTTGTACGATATCCAAAAATACCCTCATATCCAGTCAGAGCAATGATACCCTTAGCGCCGCGATATGAAAAGTCTGGATGAGTCTCAACAAAATCATCAAGAATCGGAACAACATCATATGAACCATAGCTTAGGCTGCCATCTGAATTCGTATATTCACTTGTCGGAGTTCCATCCTCACCAACAACGAGCTTGCTTGCAAAACCGTGACCTGTCATGTATTCGTAGTAGCTTACATCATCAACAGACAAAACAAATGGCTTCTTGCCTTCCGGAAGATAAATCGGCTGATGCTTCATAACCTGTGTGCCGTCTGCCTGTGTCTCATATGATGCCACATCATAAATGCTTACAAGCACATATCCTCTTGTATACATTTCTTCAAGAATACGGCAAAACTCATCCACTGTAGTCATTACATAGTTGTAATCCTTTACCTTGTTCATACCATCCTGCTTGCTGATTGCGATGTTATCATCAAAGGCTCTGCTTGTATCAACAACAAGCGTATGGAAGAAAATATGAGGAATTGTGCTGTTATCTGCGTAGACAACAGCCTCGCTCTTTCTCTGCTCATAATCTGCAATGGCTGCTGTATAAGCTGCGTTGCTCTCATATCCTGATACTGACTGGATCTTTGCGATTGCACCATCATAATCATACATCGCTGCTAAATAATTAGCATCATCAAGTACACTATCTCCAGTCTTTTCCAGTACATATTCCCATGCTGGCTCTGTTTCCATAGAACCTGCCTGACGCTCTGGAACAATCATATTTCCATTCGCATCATTCTCATATGTCTGCGGCTCCATCATAGTTGCCTGTCCTGCTGCCTGTGTCTGACCAGCTGCAGACTCAGCCTGTGCAGCTTCTGTCTGCGCCTGCGTCTGAACTTCCTCAGCATTTGCCTCGCTTCCTGATGAACTTGTCAGCGCAGCTTCCTGCGTCACAGAAGGCGTATTTTGTGATACTGCCTGCGTATTGCCTGTTTTTCCACCAAAACCGACAGTCTCTCCGTTTCCTACACGGCTGATCTGCCAAATCAAAATGATTAGTACAGCAAATAAAAGAATCAGCAGTGTCACACAAACTACAATCAGGCCTGTGCCTTTTTTCTTTTTTCGTTTGTTTTTTTCTGTATCTTTCTGACTCATGTTTCTCCAATCTGTCGGGGACTTCCCCGGCGTATTTCTTATTTTTTCAACTCACAGTCGGTATTTTCACGAAGTCTGACGTGTCGAAAATAGTTCGGCTGTGACTTGCATCATGGCAGTGGGGAATACCGATTTCTCTCCGCCCACCGCTGCCGTTATGTTTCCTTTAGCAATTCATCTCACTGCCTTAGAAACGGGGTTCTTTTCCAGCCGATTACATCAAAAATGATTGTACCTCATTTTCATGCATAATGCTATAACTTTTTTCTTACAGACTTCTTACGTCACTCCGCCGCAATCTGCTCTTTCACATTTTCTATTGCTTTTTGCAGCTGATTATCCTCACTTTTTTCGATTGTCAGTTTTGTCTTAAGTTCTTCGTTTAGCTCTACCTCTACATCTGGAGTGATTCCTTCTCCGTGTATACATGTGCCGCGCGGTGTAAAATAACGTGATACTGTAATTTTAATTGCGCTTCCATCGTTAAATGGCAAAATGCTTTGCACGATTCCTTTTCCAAAGGTCTGTGTTCCGATGATTGTTCCTGTCTCATAATCTTGAATGGCACCCGAAAAAATCTCAGATGCTGACGCACTGTTTCCATTTACGAGCACAGCAAGCGGAAGATCGAAATAATGCTCTGCATCAGACGTATAGGTATCTCCTTCTCCATTTTTATCCTCTGTGTAGACAATGGTGCCTTCCGGAAGCATATAATCAAGCATATCTACAACGCAGCTTAACAGACCTCCAGGATTGTCACGAATATCTACAATCAGACCTTCCATGCCCTGTGCCTTTAAATCATCAACTGCTGCTATATATTGGTCTGACGTAACCTCATCAAACTCTGTCACCTGAACATAGCCAATATTGTCCTCTAACATCTCATATGCAACTGTCGGGACTTCAATTTTTCTTCGCTCAACAGTAAAATCATAATACTTATCTTCTGACTCACGATATACGCGTATATCAACTGTAGTACCGCCCTCTCCTTTGATCCAGGAAACAACAGTGCTTACGTCGATGCCGCTTACATCATTCCCGGCAACCTCTATTAAAATATCGCCCGGAAGCATACCGGCCTCGGCACCAGGACAGCCCTCAAACGGCCGCACAACAGTAATGATCTTTGTCTGAACATTCTGTGATACAACAACACCTATTCCCTCATAGCTTCCGCTTGTTGATTCCATCAGTGTCTGATATTCATCTGCCGTGTAATAGCATGAATATGGATCATCAAGCGCATTCATAAAACCTTTATAAATGTTATCCTGATAATCCTTAGCATCTGCCGTATCAAATAAAAAGTAATCATCGGCACACTGCTCGAGAAGCTTTAATTTTGTCATCAGCTCATCTGTGATGGCCTCCTGATTCTGTGACTCGACTGTAGATGATGTTGCTGTCTTCGTTCCTCTCGATGAATATGCTGTTGCGAGCGAACTGTAACGATAATGACGGCTGAAATATATACCTGCCAGCGAACAGCCCATGATTGCTGCTGCCGCACCTACTGCCATACCTGCTGCAAAATTATTTTTTCTGTGTTTCTTTTTGCCTGTTTGAAGCTCATTTTTTTCCTCTATTGTTTCAGCATCTTCATTTAACTGTCTGTTTTTTTCTTCCACTTGCATCCACCTTTCCTCTGAACAGTCAGATCTATCAATGCTATTAGCATGACCAAAATCTGTCCGTCAATACTTTTGTATGCAAAACCAAAAGGGGGAAACAGACTCTTACGTCCGTTTCCCCCGGTTTTTCTACGCTGGAGCCTTAGTTTTTCTCCATATAATTCATATACTTCACAACCATAAGCGCAATCTTAAAGGTAATCGCATCCTCAAATACACGCAGGTCTAATCCAGTGCTCTTCTGAAGCTTGTCCAGACGATATACAAGTGTATTTCTGTGAATATACAGCTGTCTGGATGTCTCAGATACATTCAGGCTGTTCTCAAAGAACTTGTTGATTGTGGTCAATGTCTCATCGTCAAACTCATCTGGAGACTTGCCATCAAAAATCTCCTTGATAAACATACGACACAGCGGAATCGGAAGCTGATAAATTAGACGGCCAATGCCAAGCTTAGCATAAGCAACAACGTTCTTGTTGCTAAAGAAGATCTTTCCAACATCAAGTGCCATCTTTGCCTCTTTGTAGGATCTGGAAACTTCCTTTAACTCATTTACAACAGTTCCATATGCAACATGCACCTGACTCATTGCCTCGGTATTAAGCATATCAACCATAACCTGAGCTGTCTTCTCAAGATCATCCTGTGTCTCGCCCGGCTTTACCTCGCGAACAACGATGATATTCTTCTCATCAACTGCAGTGATGAAATCCTTTACTCTTCCGGTAAACAGGCTGCGTACCGTCTCAAGTGCATTGACATCCTTCTCATTCTTTGTCTCTATTACATAGACAACTCTCTTCGCAGATACTTCAATATGAAGCTTCTTTGCGCGATTATAGATATCTACCAACAGCAGGTTATCAAGAAGCAGGTTCTTAACGAAGTTATCCTTGTCAAAACGCTCTTTGTATGCAACTAACAGGTTCTGTACCTGGAATGCTGCAATCTTTCCTACCATGTAAACATCGTCACTGCCTCCCTTTGCCAGCATTACATATTCAAGCTGATGCTCATCAAATACCTTAAAGAACTGGAATCCAGCAACTACCTGGCTGTCTGCCGGCGACAACGTAAAATTCACGATGGTCTCCGTGGTAATCTCCGGATCACCAAACGTAGATGCCAGCATGTTTCCGTCGGTATCGCATACACACAAATCAATTCGTGCGATATTTTTCAGCCCTTCAATTGTACTTTGCAAAATCTGGTTCGAAATCATACTTTCCTCACATTCCGCCGCCGTAGCAGCTTATAGTTTTCACAGCTTACCGCCATTCCTTCTTATATTGTATAACATTTTTCGAGAAAAAAAAAGGGGAAATGTAAATTTTTTACATTTCCCCTAAAAAATCTTAATTTAATTCAATTAGTTTAATACAACCAACTCGCTATCCTTATCGAAGATATGGATTCTGCTCAGGTCAAGACCCAGAGTCAGAGTATCGCCCGGTCTAGCAGTTGTTCTTGGGCTTACACGAGCGGTGAAGCTTGTCTCGTTGATATCGAAGTACAGGAATACCTCAGCACCCAGAAGCTCGTACACACGGATTGTAGCAGTCAGAGTAGCACCCGGATAGTTGCTCATATCGCCATCATGGATATCCTCTGGACGAATACCGAAGCAAACTTCCTTACCAACATAACCCTTCTGAACTAATACCTTACCCTTCTCATCTGGAAGAGTGATATCAGCGTTACCAAACTGAACATGTACCTGGTTGCCTACCTGAACAACCTTAGCATCGATCAGGTTCATCTGCGGAGAACCGATGAATCCAGCAACGAACTTGTTAGCCGGCTTATCGTACAGGTTCTGCGGAGTATCTACCTGCTGGATAACACCATCCTTAAGAACAACGATTCTGGTACCCAGAGTCATAGCCTCGGTCTGGTCATGTGTTACGTAGATGATGGTTGTACCTAATCTCTGATGCAGCTTGGAGATCTCGATTCTCATCTGTACACGAAGCTTTGCATCCAAGTTGGACAGAGGCTCATCCATCAGGAATACCTTTGGCTCACGCACGATTGCACGACCCATAGCAACACGCTGTCTCTGACCACCGGAAAGAGCCTTCGGCTTACGATCAAGCAGATGCTCGATATCAAGGATCTTAGCTGCCTCATGAACCAGCTTATCAATCTCAGCCTTCGGAACTTTTCTTAACTTAAGACCGAATGCCATGTTATCATATACAGACATATGCGGATACAGAGCGTAGTTCTGGAATACCATTGCGATATCTCTATCCTTTGGCTCTACGTCGTTAACGACCTTATCACCAATCTTTAACTCACCAGAAGAAATTTCCTCCAGACCTGCGATCATACGAAGAGTAGTAGACTTACCACAACCAGACGGTCCTACGAAGATGATGAATTCCTTATCTGCGATCTCAAGGCTGAAATCCTTAACGCCGACAAAGCCGTTAGGATAAACCTTAGTTACATTCTTTAAAGACAAACTTGCCATTTTGAATTTCCTCCCTAATTTTCGAAACTGTTGACAGTCAGTTTTCTGATATGGTTATAATACATGATTTCGTAATTTTTTACCATACTGTTTTTCACCAAAAAAACAACGACATTTTTATATATGTTGTACACCTAATTTTCACATTTTATTAGTGGGTTGAAAACGACATTTTTATTATATTTCCACAAAACCTTCACCCAATACTTCTCTTGAGTCATTTACTATCACAAAAGCTCTGCTGTCTGCTTCTAAAACGACATCTTTTATACGAGCAATTTCACGAGGAGATATAACGCAAATGAGAATTGTTTTGTCTTGATTTGTGTACATGCCTCTTCCCTGCAGTCCAGTGACACCTCTGCCAAGCTTCTCTATAATTTTCTCAGCAATCAACGCTGACTGATCCGAAATGATATAAAGCATTTTGGCTGAAGTACTTCCCTCCATGATTCGATCTGAAATTTTCGCCGTCAGATAAACTACTATAATAGAGTAAAGCGCAATGCGAATGCCAAAAACCATAATTCCTACCGATGTAATAACTACATCAAGCAGCTGCATAAGCTTTGGCAATGAAATATAAGGAAAGAAATGATGTAAAATTGCACCGCACATATCAGTACCGCCTGTAGTTCCCTTTCCTAAAAAGACAAGACCAACACCGATACCCATGCTGACACCGCCAAAAACAGATGTCAAAAACAGATCAGGTTCCTCCATCAGCTGCACATACGGTATCACTGCAAGCCAAAAAGAAAGGAGAAGTGATCCCACCACTGTGCGCTTTGCAAAGTCCCATCCATTGATCTTTAATACAATAGGAACCATCGGCACATTTAAGATCAGGTTCGTTACCCACAGCGGAACACCATCTGGAACAATTCCCTTTGTCAGTTCCTTTACTATAATTGCAATTCCGGTAAAACCACCCGGGACCATTCCATCTGGATCTAAGAAAAACTGAAGTGATACTGCAATAACTGCCGTACCTGCCACAATCAGCAGATATTCGGCAAGCTTTTTTTGTCGAATTGTAAGTTTTTGTAGCATATTTTCTCCTTAAACAACAAAGAAAGCAAAATCCTGCGAGTGATTTTCCTTTCTTTTCTCTTCTTATTATCCTATAATTCTTCTCAAAGTACCTTTTATTATACAGAAACGGAGTTTTTTTATGATTTCTTATGAATCCTCATACTCAATACTGATCGGCCACCGTATCCGTAATGAACGAATTGCACTAGGTATGACACAATCTGAGTTTGCCAAACTGCTTGGCATCTCACCCAGCTATCTCGGTGCACTTGAGCGCGGCACACGCCCTGTCTCGCGAAGCATTATGAACCGCCTTCACGAAAAAACACATATTTCCTACGATTACCTGCTTGAAGGACTCGAAAAGCCAGATGATACTATACCCATCATGCAAAATATCGTTGCAGAGCCAGAACATTATCGTGTTCGCCGCGATATTGGGCTTCTTCTTGCCTCCTGCTCTGTGCGGGAGGCAAAAGACTGCTACCAGCTGATTCATACTTATTTAGATCATCTACGAAGCTCTGACAGCTCTAAATCAAAAGACGGCTAACCATAAATAAAATACATATTGCTGCTGCACCAATAAAAAATGGATCAATCAGTCTGCTAGTACCTCTTTTTTGAAGTGCTTTTTTCTCTCCGCCATTAAGAACCCACGCAAAGTAGTCCTCTCTGTCACACAGCTTTGCTAAAAGCTTCACTAATACAACAACAAGCGCTGTAGTCACAATAGCTACAATACCTACAACAATTACTGTTGTAACAAGATAGGTCTGCTGGAAAGCTCCTGAAATTTCAAGCATTCCTTCCTCTTCCACACCTGATGCAGTAAGCGATGTCAGTGCATTTATTGCCTGTGCTGACTGAAAATTAATCAGAAAATGAATTGCCATGGATGCATAAATACTGCCTGACGCTTCTACGACAGCTGCAAAAATAACACCAAGCACAAAGCCATATGAGAACTGGTTAAAATTTAGATGCATTAATCCAAAAATCAATCCGCTCATAAGTGCTGCCTTCCAAAAGCCATGGCTTCTGTATCCATGGAAAAAGACGCCTCTGAAAACAAATTCTTCGCTAAATGCAGGAATAACAGCCAGAAATAAAATATTCATCCATCCAGGACCGCCGGTCATCTGTTCTGCAAGCCCTGCAGCTGCATTCGGCACAAAAAGTGAGCTAAACAGATTCAAGAACGATAAAAGCGGCATTGATAAAAGCGTGATGCCAACCAGACAAAGAAGTGCGCCAAAATGCAGACGGCGATGACGAATTTCTTTATAAAGGTTGATGTGCTCTTTTTTTGTATATCCCCATGCAGGCAGAAGGATCAGAAGCTGTGCCACTAAAAGATCTGCGTAAATTGGAAGCTCCATGCCATTTGTCAAGAGCACATAGGCATATGAGCCTCCAATTGAAAAGATCGCAAGAATCAGAAACGTCAAATTTAATTTTGCTGTTTTCGTCATACTCACTTCTCTTTTCTGTATTCAATACGATTCTCGCCGATCTCAATCTTTCCTTCCTTGAGCAGATGACCAAGTGCACGCTTAAACGCATTCTTGCTCATCTTCAGTTCTCTTTTAATCTTATCCGGCTCTGCCTTCTCGCCAAATGGCAGATATCCGCCAAAAGACTCCATTGCATTTAAAATCGTCTCGCTGTCTGTATCCATCTGCAGATATGCCTTATCACGAACTGCCAGATTCAGCTTTCCATCAGAACGCACCTCTGTGACACGTGCATTAACCTGATCTCCGGTACGGTAATTATCGTAAATTTCTTTCTTTGGGATCAAACCAAAGTAACGGTTATCTACCGCAACAAACACACCAATCTCAGGATTTACGCGGTAAACAGTACCTGTTACCTGATCTCCCTTCTGATATGGGCTATCACTGTGAAGACGCTCATACACCTTCATTGTTGCACAAAGACGCTTACTCTTATCAAGGTACAGCGCCACCAGACAATGCTCTCCTCTTCTTACTGGAACTGTCTGCTCTTTAAATGGAAGAAGAAGATCCTTCTCAAGTCCCCAATCTAAGAATGCACCGATTCTTGTCTTTTCCTTAACAGTCAGCACTGCCATCTCGTCCATTACAAGAAGTGGTCTTCTTGTTGTAGAAATGATACGATCCATGGAATCCTTGTATACGAATACCTCGATCTCATCTCCTTCCTTTGTTCCCTGTGGAACCTGCTTTCTTGGAAGCAGCACGCTCTCTTTTTCTCCTTCATGTCCCAGATAGACGCCAAAATCCTTAATACGAAGCACAGTAAGCGTCTGCATCTTTCCTAATTCGATCATATTTCCTCTCATTCTGCCGTTTGCGCGGCTCTCTGTATGATTCAGCCGACATCCAAAGTTTTTGTCGGTGATCTTCTTTTACTGAAAAGCAACTACTGCATATGCAGTCTGCTCATCCTTTTTTAACTGGACAATAATCTGTCCATCTTCTTCTTTTGTGACAACAGGAATCATCGTATCACCTAAAAGTGCCTGATAACGGTATTCGGCACGCACCTGATGCAGTGAAAAATCAGACGGCAGGTAACGGCTTGCCATCAATACATACTGCGTGTTATTCACATGATGATTGCTATCTAAATGTTCGGTGCGCACAGTTATAGGTTCCATGACGATGCCTTCCTTTGGCGCTGCAATCTTTCGATCTGCATATGGCATGTCAAGTGGTGTTCCAAGCTCGTAAGGGCTGCTGTCCTCCTCCGTGATGCGCACCGGACGCATCTGCGATTTTTGAACTAACACCCAGTTTGAGTTTGCTACAACACACTGTGTCCCATCTTGTCTTTGGATGCAGAAGTTTCGCTTGCCAAGCGTTCCCTTAAACTGGTACGCCTGTGTCCCGATTTCAATGTATTCACAGCATCTTGGACGCTCTTTTATAATGATCTGCCAGGAATTTAAAAGCCACACCCGATCACGCTTTTTAAGCACATCCGTTCCATTGCCTACATCTTCTGAGTGAAAGACACTGCAGTCCTGAAGATAATTCATAATGCCTGCGAGTGACAGCTTTCCATTCTCGTCCGTCTCACTGAAACGAACCCTGCTGGTAAATGTATACATATTCGTTCCTCCATCCAGAGCATAAAACAGCTCCTTTTGATTATATCATTTCCTTTTGGGAAAAGAAAGCAAAATTTTATATATTTTTCAAAAAAATGCTTGACATTTGGACAATCCTGTATTATCATAAACATGTTGCTTAAAGCGCTATCGCCAAACGGTAAGGCACTGGACTCTGACTCCAGCATTTTCCAGGTTCGAATCCTGGTAGCGCTGCTAATTAAAACAACGCTGTGGTGAGATTTCATCACAGCGCTTTTTTGCGTTTATAGTTCACGTGTCCAGGTAGATTCATACAAATCCCATGCTTGCATGAGGATTTTATGAATCAACTGGCGTCCTGTGAAGTCATTCATCGAAGGTTCCCCCTCCTAGTAACATAAAGGCACCGCCTCATATTGAAGCGATGCCTTTTATTCTGTCAATTCTTGTAACTATTCAGAACCCCATTCGCAAAATCGCATCTTCGATGCTTCTATTTTGCTCATGTGGTTACTTCGCCATA
>NZ_JAJEQN010000032.1:0-40459 GCF_020687335.1 Anthropogastromicrobium aceti | reverse complement strand
ATTCAGTCTATAAGACTGAATGATGCTGCCGGAACTAGTTAAGGAATCCCACGGTTTTAACCGTGGGAGTATGTCAAACCAATATTCATCTACACATTCGCTCCAAATGCGCAACTTCATTTTCGGCGTAAAGGCTTTTTTCAAGAAAATCCACTTGCCAATCTTTTCTCCCTTTTTCCACAAATGTTCACCTGTTACGCTATCTTCCTCTGCGTACTTATCTCGTATATCTACGACCTGCCAATATCCAGCACTGTATTGTGTTACCCAATCACCTATCTGAATCATCGAATACCTCTTCTCTTGTTTCTATCCACAGTCGGTAATTTCACAGAGTCTGACATGTCAGCACAAAGCCGACTGTGACTTGCCTCATGTCAGTGGGGGATACCGATTTCTCTTTGCCCGCCACTGACATTAATTTTCCAATAGCAATTCATCTCGCCACCTATAGAGGTGAGAGAACCCTTGCTATTATTGTTGAATTCGCTATTCAAATCAATAACTCACTGCAAGTTGTCCACAAACGACATCTGCATATATTTTTCTGGAAACGCATGCAGATACTGAAAGCACTCATTTGCATCAGAGATTATTCCATTTTCAGCACATTTTTTTCTAAAGATTTCCATAAGCATATCATTATTAGGACTTAGTAGCTCATATGCGTTTCCATATATTTCAATATACTTTTTCTTCATTTCAGGAAAAGATTTATCTAGTGCCTGATAAAAATATTCTCTGTCCCCATCTCTCAACGTGAGTCCCATATTAAAGCAGATGATACCTTTTACACCAGCTTCGACACAATAGTTAAGAATGCCCTCGATATTTTCCTTCGTATCATTGATAAACGGTAAGATCGGTGTCAACCATACAACGGTGGGAATCCCTACTTTTTTTAATTGCATAAGTGCTTCAAATCTCTCTCGTGTTGTAGAAACATGTGGCTCCAAAATTTTGCAAAGTGTCTCATCATATGTCGTCATTGTCATCTGCACGACAGCTTTTGCTTTAGAATTGATTGATTCCAAGAGATCCATATCCCGCAATATTCTTGTAGACTTTGTCTGAATTGCTACGCCATATTCGTACTTATCAATTAATTCTAAACACCTTCTGGTCAATTTTAATTTTTCTTCTGCATGGAGATACGGATCGCACATGGCACCTGTTCCGATCATGCATTTTTTCCGTTTGGACTTCAATGCCTTTTCAAGAAGCTGAGGTGCATTTGCTTTCACCTCTATATCTTCAAAATCATGTGTAAATCCATAACATTTGCTTCTGCTGTCACAATAAATGCAACCATGCGTACAGCCCCTATATAGATTCATTCCATTGTTACTTGAAAGAATCCCCTTTGCCTCTACAAAATGCATCTGTGTCCTCCTCAAATAAGTGCCTATGCATCCTTATCTTCTTCATAATTATTCCGTAAATATTCGTATAAAACGTCCATATTTTTCTCCGTTTCACATCTTCTAACAAGCTTATCGTACCACATTTCCAACCATTTGTCATTGAATTTGCCATTCAACGTAAGAAAAAAAGGGCTCCTTGATTAGATGCCTGCGTAGATCATCTATCAAGAAGTCCTCATAAATTATCGTGTCACATTACGCATTCTTTAAAACAGCCGTAAAGAACGCCAGCGCCAGTCCTTGTCCCCATCCCTGGATCCAAGCCTTCGGTACGCCCATATATCCCTCGCGGTCTTTCATAACTGCTGTACCGCCTGATACGTTCAATACTCTTCCATCTGCGGAAACATTATCTAAAATGCCTTTTAACGCCTTCTGAACATACTTTGCATGAAGCGGATTGTTCATCTCTACCATTGCTGCTGCGATACCTGCTGATGCAGATACTTCCTCATAGGACTCCTCATCATCGAGAATTGTTCTCCAAAGACCATTTTCTGTCTGAACGAGTTTCAATGCTGCAAGCTGATCGCGAAGTGAGCACTCTACGTCCATGCAAGGTGGGAACAGATACCAGTCATACAGATTCTTCTTTACCTGAGACATGGTATATGCTGCCCATGCATTAGCACGACCCCAGTAAAAACCTGACATGTGATCCTTATGAACGTTGTTGTAGCCATGATACCACAAGCTTGTCTCTTTGTTCTGCAGATACTGAATATGCCAGTAATACTGATTTAAGGAATCGTTGATGATGTCCATTGCCTGTGGCTGATACTCCATAAGTGCTGCATCTTTAGGATCGTCTGGATTAAGCATACGAAGCTTTGAACCAACGCGAAGCATTAAGAAAGCTGCCATAAAAAGTGTATCTGCCCAGCACTGCTCTGGAAAATCGTTGTTGCTTGAAACAGTGTGCTGCAATACATGATCGCCAAAACGAAGTGCATCGTTTCTAAGATACTCGATCTTGCTCATGATGATATCCCAGTACTTCTTGTCGCCTGTGTACTCGTACAGAGTGATCAGGCAGTGACCCATTGCGCAAGTATTTACATTCCATGACGGCAGACCCATTTCGATGTACTCATCTACCCAATTCTTTAAAAATTCCATGTACTCTGTTTTTCCGGTTGCCTTATATGCCTCTGCCAGTCCATAATAAGCTACACCACACGGCCAGTCCCATGTCAGATCCATGGTCATCGTCTTCTTTGCCACACGGTCAATCGCAGACAAAATCTCGTCCTTATCAAATGAAATCTTCATGTCATTCTCCTTTATTTTTATTAATAACGGGTCTCAACTTATAGTACCTTTGTTGCAAATGGCGCAAGCTCTACAGTTACATCACCCTTTGCAGTCTTAATTACTGTCTTCTGTGTGTCACCACTGTTGTTGATTACTACCAGCTTATCAATTTCCTCATAATATGCACACTCAGTATACAGGTTGTCACAGATATAATCTCTTACCTTATCTTCCTTGCCAAGAAGTGTTAACAGTGCTCTCATTAAGAAACGTGTAGACTCCTTTGATACGCGGAAGGATGACAGATACATTGCCTTACCTGCACCAAATTGATTCAGCGTAATAAGCGGTGTCTTTCCATTAACAGCCAGTACGCTTACATTTGCGCTCTTGCAGTAAACGCCCGGATTTTCTACCATTGATTCACCGATATTTGGTGTATCCTCCATCGCAAATGTGCCTTCTGTAACTGGATTTACATACTTTCCGATACACTTTTTGGTGCCAAGATCCTTGTCGATACCAAAGACAGGTGCTAACTGGAAGAAGCTTCCATTTGCCCATACAGCAGACGGATCATTTACGCCAAGCAGACCGCCGCCGTTGTGAACGAATGCAGTCAGTGCCTCTATTACACCAGCTTCCTTCCAATAATCGCCGCCGCTCCATGCACTGTTTGCAACACCTGCGTTAATGATAACCTTTACATCCTCTGGAATACCATTTGCTAAAACATCATCAAAGCTCATAAACTGTACGTCAAACGGAAGACCTGAAATTGCATCAAGAAGATTTGTCAAATCAACCTCTGGATGCTCATGCAGATGACCGCTGCAGATCCATGAACGAAGTGAACCCCATGCAGTAAGCACTGCTACCTTGCCTGGCAATGTGTATGGCTCACATGATGCGTTGAAGCTCTTTAACAGACGAAACTCATCTGCTACCTGTGCAATATAATCACAGAAATCCGGGAATGGCTCTACAAGATGCAGATATCCGCCCAGACCAATACGGTCTACTGGCTTACGAAGAAGTGCACGACGCACATTTACCCAGTAACGACTTGCATCCAGCTTTGGATTTCCGCCCGGTGCAAATGTCGGCTCACCTGTCAGACCAGTTGGGAACAAATATGGATGGAAACGAAGCTCATGCGTAACACCATCTACACCTGCGCAAAGACGTGCCTCAAAGCCATTGAATACACACTTGATCAGACCATCAAAGCCAAACTCCTTAAAACGCTTAGAATACGGCTCTACACCAATCCAGCTGTCATCATAGAAAACATAAGCTTTCTTTCCATAGCTGTGAACAATATCGATTAATTTCTTTCCGAAGCTTACAACAAATTCATTGATAAAATCCATCCATGCTCTATACTTCTTAGACGGAACATTATGGGTGGAGGTATAAAGTCCTGCATTGACAAAATCCTCAGATGTCATCGCATAGCCATACTTCTTCTCAAATTCCTTGAGCGCTAACGGTGTGGTTGTCATTGCATATGAACCCCAGTCAGAGAATGCATCTCTGCAATTTTTGTCATCCTTCCAGAACCATGCAAAGTTGTAGAACATGGAAGTAAAACGAACTACTGTTGTATCTGGGTTTTTCTCACACCACTCTGTCATCCAGTCGATCATATGAGCCTGTGTCTCTGGGTATCTCGGGTCTACTGCCATCAGATGTTCCTTGTCACCCCAGTCATTTGTGATGTGATTATACATGGAAATCTCTTCCCAAAGACGAACTGCAAGGAAGTTTACTGTATAGCTGTGCCACGGTGCTGCACCAGTAATAGTTACTGTTTCTGCCTCAGAATCAAAGCTCCAGTTCTTGATCTCCTCGCCTGTTGTGCGGTCAAAAACTTGCCAATATGCCAGTGCTTCCTCTGACTTATTGAGCTTAAACTGCTGAGTAAAATATCCCTTTAATGGGCTGATCACTACTGTATCAGACTCTGCCATAACAGGCTCGCTCATTAAAAAGTTTTGCTGAAGTTTATCCATATTCTTTTTCGCCCATGCATTATCGGCACGGATTACGCAAATCGTAGAGTAAATACCATACCCTGCCTTTGTAATATCTTCTGAAAGCTTCGTACCATCGCTGTCGCGAATGACGTCTGCTCCCCATTTTTCTGCCATTTTTAATGTCAGGCTCTCAAAACCTGCTTCACCCGGCAGCGTAAAGCTGCCTTTCTTTATTTCTGCCATCTCATCCTCCCTTTCCTGAAAAGCTCACAGCTTCTCACACTTTCGGTAGTTACCCTTATCATAACCGAAATAATTGATCAATTCTAATCATATTGTTGTCTTTTCTTTGCAGTTTTGACGAAATAGCGTGTCTTTGCCCTTATTTTCACATACATTTTCAACAAAGCAGTTTGGAAGTTTGTTTCATGCTTGCAAGTCTCCTTTTTTTCCTTTACAATGAAAGTCAGACAAGCAACTGTCTGATAGAAAAATAGGTCAAAATTTATTTAAAAATTTAGAAAGGATATATGTATTATGGAAAAAATTGCAAGCTTTCAGGTCAATCATCTTACTCTTGTTCCTGGCGTTTATGTTTCTCGCCGTGACAAAGTTGGAAATGAAACATTAACAACTTTTGATCTTCGCATGACAAGACCAAACAAAGAGCCTGTCATGAACACAGCTGAGGTTCACACACTTGAGCATCTTGGCGCCACATTTTTACGCAATCATCCTGTATGGAAGGATCGCGTCATTTATTTTGGACCGATGGGATGCAGAACTGGATTTTATCTGATATTAGCTGGTGAATTAGAGCCGATGGACATTATTGATCTGCTTTGTGAAATGTATGCTTTTATGGCTGGTTTTGAAGGTGAGGTACCAGGTGCAGATGCGATTTCCTGCGGAAACTATCTTGATATGAACCTGCCTATGGCAAAGTATCTGGCAAAACGCTATCTGGACAATGTGCTCGGTAATCTGACAGATGGTAACACAGTTTACCCGGCATAATGATCCCGCCACAATACTTCTACCCCTCGTACTTAAACCTTGAGGTCATAAAAAAAGCACAGCCGAAGGTTCTCCTAGCGGCGGTGCTTTTTTTCGTTCTATTTAATTTGAGGCGAAAAACGTAATCAGTCCTCGTCTTCCTCTTCCGGCTGATTCCAGTTGTGATATACTTCCTGTACATCATCATCGTCATCCAGCATATCAAGAATACGGTTCATAAGCTTTACATCATTATCAGATGTCAGATCAACATAATTCTGTGGAATCATAGTAACCTCTGCGCTTGCCATCGGAACACCAGCCTGCTCAAGTGCCTCTCTTACCTCAGAGAAGCTGTCTGGATCGGTGTAGATCTCGTAGCAATCTTCTTCCTCGGAGAAATCCTCTGCACCTGCATCAAGAGCAGTCATCATCAGCTCATCTGCATCGCCCTCGTATTCTTCCTTATCTACGATGATCTGACCCTTGCGGTCAAACATGAAGGATACGCAGCCATTTGTTCCTACGTTTCCGCTGCCCTTTGTGAAAGCGTTGCGCACATTTGATGCGGTACGGTTACGGTTATCGGTCAGTGTCTCTACAATAATCGCAGTTCCGCTTGGGCCATATCCCTCGTAAGTGATAGACTCGTAGTTTGCAGCATTTGCATCTCCTGCTGCCTTCTTGATGCTGCGGTCAATGGTATCATTTGGCATGTTGTTTGCCTTTGCCTTTGCAACGACATCACGCAGCTTGCTGTTGTTTGCCGGATCTGCTCCGCCTTCCTTTACTGCAACTGCGATTTCACGGCCGATACGGGTAAATACTTTTCCCTTTGCGGCATCGTTCTTTTCCTTCTTATGCTTAATATTGGCAAATTTAGAATGTCCTGACATTTTTAACGCTCCTTTGTGACTTAAAACTATATGTTTGTTTAACTAATTTATCTTATCATGTATTTTTCAATCTTGCAAGTATAATTTGAAAGACCTGCTCCAAGTGTCCGGCTCGTGAAAGCCATTCACCTTCGGGCTATGCAGCCGTGAATTTTATGAAAGACCCGCTCTATCTATGTACGGGTGATGTCTAAACTGACGCGCAGCGCTTCGTCTATCTGGCGTATCATATCTTCCTCCAGATGACATACCTTTTCGCGAAGGCGCTGTTTGTCTATTGTGCGAAGCTGCTCTAGTAATACAACGGAATCTTTTACGATACTGCAGCAGCGTGAATCAATTACAACATGCGTTGGCAGCTTTGCCTTTGACATGCGTGATGTAATGGCGGCACAAATCACTGTCGGGCTGTGCCTGTTTCCCATATCGTTTTGTATAATAAGTACCGGGCGGACACCACCCTGTTCAGAACCTACCACAGGGCGAAGATCCGCATAATAAATATCACCTCTACGGATTACCATATATGCACACTCCAATTTCTTTCAGGATATTCTAAGTATTTCCATATTGGAATTTCTTATTCATCCTGACAGATGCTGTTATTGTATGGTATGTGCATATATTGATCATCGCAACAATTTAACGCTGTGCTTTGCACTCCCGCATCTTACTCTGATTACATAAAATCACGGTAATCGTCTTCGTTATAATCCTTGCTTCCGACTACTTTGCCGTGGCGGTAATAAACCCTCGGAATACGCTTTCCAAGGTCACACAAAAGTTCATAATTAAAGCTTCCCGCAAGTTCAGAAACTTCCTCGGCGCTCAACTCATTATCACCGCTTTTTCCAATGACAACTACCTCGTCGCCTTCTTTTGCTTCTGGAATATCACTGATATCTACCATTGTCTGGTCCATGCAGATACGGCCCAAAATCGGCGCTTTCTTTCCATGGATTAAAATACTTCCCTTATTTGAAAGTGCTCTTGGATAACCATCTCCATAGCCAATTGGAATCGTGGCTACCACAGTTTCATGATCTGTTACAAATGTTGCTCCATATCCGATTGCTGTTCCTGTAGGAACAGTCTTAATATAGGCAATCTCAGACTTTAGTGTTAGTGCCGGTGTGAGCGATACAATATCCTTTCTGACTTCCTCTGACGGGTAATAGCCGTACAGAGAAATACCAATACGAAACATATTGCCTGGCGCATTTGTCATCCAGATGCCTGCGGCTGAATTAGCACAATGGCAGATTGGAGGACAGCATCCTGCCTCTTTTAAGCTCTCTACTATCTTTTGGAAGCGTTTTTGCTGCTCAATAGCTCCCTGATTTTTGATCATATCAGCAGTTGCCATATGAGTAAAAATACCCTCTGTACAAATATTCTCCTGAGTTGAAAGCCATTTTACAAAATAAAATGCATGCTCTGGTGTCATGCCAATGCGGCTCATTCCCGTATCTACCTTTACATGTACATATGCTTTTTTGCCCATCTTTTTTGCCGTCTCAGAAAGAAGCATTATCTTATCTTCCTCAAAACCGGCATAACGAATTTTATGATCAACCAGATCTGCAAAGCGTTCCGGATGAACATAACCGAGCACCAGAATGGGCTTTGTGATGTTATGGCGGCGCAGATTTAATGCCTCGTCAATTGTGGCTACGGCATAGCCCCATACCAGATCATCAATTGTTTTTGCAACTGGGACGGCTCCCAGACCATATCCATCTGTTTTAATAACACCGCAAAGCATTGCCTCTTTTGGAACATTATCTCTAAACGACTCCATATTGGCTCTTATGGCATCCAGATTAACCTCTGCCCAGACTCTGTGATAGTTATGCATATCCTTATACCTTCTTCCTGCTTATTTGTATCAGCACTTTTGATAGCCCATCTGCCAGATCACGCGCGATCATACTATATGGACTCTTTTCCTTTGCCGCCTCATCACCAGCTGCGCCATGCAGCCAGACACCAAGAACAGCTGCCCTTTCGGCAGACAGTCCCTGTGCGGCAAGCGACGCAATCACGCCGGTCAGTACGTCACCGCTTCCGCCTGTTGCCATACCGCTGTTTCCGGTAAGGTTCAGATATCTGTTTTTTTGTGTTAGAATGACTGTGCGAGCATCCTTGCAGACGCATATACAGCCAAACTTTTTTTGTAATTCTTCTGCAAAATATAGAAGATTTTTAGCTGCCTCTTTCGCAGAGGAGTTCATCAAACGACCAAGCTCACCTGGATGCGGCGTAAGAATCACATTTTCTCCAAGGTATTCTGCATGATCAATATTTGTTCTCATCGCAAGCAGATTTAAGGCATCTGCATCAATAACAATAGGACAATTTTGTGATCTGTTCCACTCTAAGACCATATCCAAAAGCTTTTTTGCTAAGGTATCAGTTGAAAGTCCTGGTCCAATCACAATAGCTTTTGCCTTTGGAAGTACCTCATTTCGCAGATATGCCAGCTGTTCTTCGTCTTCATCTTTTGAAATTTCAGAAATTTCTGAAATACAATGGAGCACTGCCTCTGGAAGCAGCTGCTGTAAAACCAGACGATTGCATTTGGGTGTGACAATATCAACAAGACCTGCTCCTGTGCGATAGGCAGCAAGTGCCGACAAATATGCGGCTCCTGCCATGCCGCTGCTTCCTGCAATAATCACAACACGACCAAACGTCCCCTTATTGCCCCACAAACAACGGCTGCCAAGCCAGTCTTTTGCATCAGATTTTTCAAGACAATTAAATGGAAATCCGTCTACATGATAAACGGCTTCATTTGGCATACCTATATCGCATGTGATTGTCTGATCTGATAATGATGCACCTGGATACAGAAACTGACCTACTTTTCCATAGCCAAATGTGATCTGTACATCTGCCTTAACATATGCACCGAGCACCTGTCCGCTTTTTGCGTCTAAACCAGAGCATATATCAACAGCAACACCATATGCACCGCACTTCTTTTTATGTTCGTTCCATTCTTCAATAGCAGCGCGGTAAACTCCACTCACCTTGCGCGACAAGCCAACGCCAAATAGAGCATCCACATACACCTGCGCCGGCACATAAAGATTTGAAAGTGCTGATCTGTATTCTTCTTCATCCTTATCATCTGACTCATAAAAGTATTGCACGGGCAAAATTTCCATTTTGTCTAAAAGTGATTTTTGATAGAGCCATTCCTTAGTTGCCTTCTCGATTTGTCCAATAGCAGCGATTCTAACAGACCAGCCGTTTTGTGAGAGGATTCTTGCCATTGCCAGTCCATCAGCACCATTATTTCCCATGCCGCACATAATAAAGACGCATCCTGGTTTTTGCACTGACATGATGTGCTGTGCTGCACAAAGCGCTGCACGCTCCATCAAAATCAGGCTTTCCATTCCAAACTCTTTAATTGACCATGTGTCCGCCTGCTTCATCTGCTTTCCTGTCAACAGCTGCTTCATGATTATTCCTCCTGATTGCTAAGACGATATGAAATACGCATCAAACTCTCTGACAAATGAACATTTTCTACAACCACATCATCTGGTACACGAAGATCAGTGTGGGCAAAATTCCAGATACCGCGAATGCCGATCTTAATAAGTCTTTTTGCTGCTGCCTCTGCTCCTGCCTTTGGAAGAGTCAGTGCTGCAATCTGAACATCGTTATTTCTGATATAATCTTCCAGGTCATCCATTGAATAAACTGGAATACCACGCACAGTCTTTCCCTTTAACTGTGAATTTGTATCAAACATTGCCTTTGCAACAAAACCACGACGCTCAAAATTGGCATAATTTGCAATCGCCTGACCAAGATTTCCTGCACCGATTATAATTAAATTGTATGTCTTATCAAGCCCCAATATTTTTCCGATTTCATGATAAAGATACTTTACATTATAGCCGTATCCCTGCTGTCCGAAACCTCCAAAATTATTCAGATCCTGCCTAATCTGTGATGCTGTGATCTGCATTCTTTTGGATAATTCTCCGGAAGAAATTCGCTCTACGCCCTCCTGCATAAGTTCTCCCAGATAACGATAATACCGCGGCAACCGTTTGATAACAGCTCTGGATATTTCTCTATGCTCCATGATGTCTCCTTTTTTAATTGCTTATAAATTTTATTATCTGTTTTTAAGTTTTAAATTAAATATTGCTTAAAAACAAATGAATGCAGCCTTAAGGCTGCATTCTGTGCATAACTGCGTACTATTTGTAATCTCTCCACTCCATATCACCTCGGTCAAGACACAATACAAGTGACTCTGCGGTGGCGATGTTTGTCGCCAGAGGGATATTATACATATCACACAACCGTGAAATCTCAGCCAGATTCATACTTTCTGCATCCTGCTCTAAATCAGCACTGTGAAAAAATATAACCAGATCGATATCATTGTTTGCGATCATATTTTGCATCTGCTTCGAGCCTCCCATCTGACCCGGAAGCAAACTGGTCACTTTCATGCCTGTCGCTTTGGCAATGTGGTTTGCTGTCGCATTGGTCGCAATCAGCGTATGCTTCTTAAAAATGCCTTTATACGCAATGCAAAAACTTTCCAGCAGCGTCTTTTTGCTGTTATGAGCGGTAAGTCCAATGTTCATATCTAATCCTTCCTTTCCACATAGCTAAAAAGAATTATATCATATTTTTTCAGAAAGTCTATATTTTTTTGATGATTTTGTCAAAAAAGAGCAATTTACACAAAATAGCACAACACTTTTTGTAAAACTACATTGTCTGATTTTCCATATTCGACAGTTTTTCTGCCTGATCTGCTGCTGTCAGACTGTCAATCAATTCAAAGAGATCACCGTCCATAATGGCATCAAGTTTATAAAGTGTCAGCTTGATTCTGTGATCTGTCACGCGGCTCTGCGGAAAATTATAAGTACGAATTTTCTCAGAACGGTCTCCTGTTCCAATCTGGCTTCGTCTGTACTTTGCCTGCTCATCCTGCTTCTTTGCTGTCTCAAGTTCAAACAACTTAGCACGAAGTACCTTTAATGCCTTATCTTTATTTTTAAGCTGAGACTTTTCGTCCTGACAGGAAATTACGATTCCTGTTGGAATATGAGTCAGACGTACAGCTGAATCTGTCGTATTGACACACTGGCCGCCATTTCCTGATGCACGGAATACATCAAACTTACAGTCATTCATATCAATGACAACATCGACATCCTCTGCCTCCGGCATGATTGCAACTGTTGCTGTTGACGTATGGATTCGTCCGCCGCTTTCTGTCTCAGGCACACGCTGAACACGATGCACACCGCTTTCATATTTAAGTCTAGAATAAGCACCCTGTCCGGAGATCATAAATACAACCTCTTTCATGCCGCCAATACCACTCTCATTTACACTGATCAGCTCACTTTTCCAGCGGTTTCTCTCTGCAAATCTGCTGTACATACGAAACAGATCTGCGGCAAAAAGTGCTGCCTCATCTCCGCCTGCACCAGCACGAATCTCAACAAATACGTTTTTCTCATCATTAGGATCTTTTGGAAGAAGCAAAAGCTTTAACTCTTTTTCAAGCTCAGGCATCTGTTTTTTTGCCTCAGCAAGATCTTCCTTTAAAAGCTCGCGCATCTCTTCATCACGCTCTTGCTCTAAAAGCTCCAGATTTTCTTCAATGCTTTTTTTTGTTTTCTTATACTGTGTATAGGTCTCCACCAGAGGGGCAAGCTCGGCCTGCTCCTTCATAAGACGGCGAAATTTTTCCGGATCAGATGTAAGTACCGGATCACCCAGTTCATGAAGAAGCTCCTCAAAGCGGATTAATATATCATCCAAACGGTCAAACATAAATAACTCCTCTTTTCTATTATTCATTCACATTTTCTACTTACGGACGCGGCTTAACGATTGTTTTGTAAATCACATCTCATCCAGCACGCCCCACACCACGCGGTCAAGCCCTGCAAGATCGCGCACAAGAGTCGGCTTTGAAAAACCATTTGCACGAAACAGCTCTGCCACCGCTTCCCACTGGTTATAGCCAATCTCGACAAAAAGTGCGCCGCCCGGATTTAAATGATCTTTTGCAGTTTCAGTCAGACGCCTGTAAAAGATAAGCCCATCTTTTCCGCCTGATAAAGCAATCATAGGTTCATTATCCTTTACCTCTGGCTCTAACCCTAAAATTACATCGTCTTCAATGTAAGGTGGGTTTGACACAATCATATCAAATCGCCCTGGCACCTGTTCGAGTAAATCACTCTCAAAAAACTGCACCGATGCATGATTGTCTGCTGCATTTTTCTTTGCCACCAAAAGCGCTGCACTTGAAATGTCGGACGCTGTCACCTGTGCAAAATTTCCGTAATGAGCGAGCGACACAGCTATGCAGCCACTTCCCGTGCACACATCAATGAGGCTTGCCCCTGGCTTATCCTTTGCATATGAAAGCAATGTCTCTACAAGCGTCTCTGTATCCTGCCTCGGTATCAAAACAGCAGGGGTTACAGAGAACTCTAACCCCATAAACCCCTGCGTCTTTGTCAGATACTGAAGTGGAATACGCGCTGCGCGCTGTTTTATAAATTCACGATACTGTTTTATCTTCTCTTTCGATTCCACAATTTGTCTGCGATTTAAAAAGAAGAAACTCTTTGTAATCGAAAAGCAGTGCTCCATAAGAAGCCATGCGTCAATGTCTGCATCTGGTACATTTGCTTTTGTAAGTGTATCTTTTGCCTCGCTTAAAAGCTGTCCCCACGAAATTATTTCATCATTTGACAATTGATTCTGACTTTGTATTTCTTTCTGTATCTGATTATCTTCCATCAATTAAAGTTTGCCTCCTCATATGCCTTCCAGTCAAATACGGCCTCTACTGCACAGATAGCTACCTCTGCCATCTTTTCATCTGGCTCCTTTGTGGTCAGTCCCTGAAGCATTAAACCTGGCTTACTTAAAAGATTAACAACTGGATTGTCACTGTTTCCAGCAAGACGCAAAAACTCAAATGAAACGCCAGCGATTACCGGAATCAAAAGGATTCTTGATACCAGACGAAGCCACAATGTCTCTGGACGAATCACCAAAAAGAAAAGAATACTGATAACCATGACAATTAACAAAAAGCTAGTTCCACAGCGCTTATGCTCCTTAGAGCTTTTCATGACATTTTCTACTGTTAATGGCAGTCCATGCTCAATACAGTTGATACACTTATGCTCTGCGCCGTGATACATATATGTTCTTTTGATATCTGGCATCAATGATATCAGCCCCACATAGGCAATAAAAATAGCGATTCGAAGCACGCCTTCAAAAAGTGCCATCCAAATGCCATTTCCAAGAAGCGGCTTCATGAGTGTGGATACCCATGTTGGAAATACCATGAAAATCCCCATCGCTAATATGATAGAAATAACCATGGTCAGGTCCATAATTACTTTTTCTGCTTTATCGCCAAACTTTTTCTGAAGCCATTTTTCAAAGCGTCCCGGTTCTTCTTCTTCCTCGCCGTCCTCCATAAAAAGACTTGCTGAATAATTTAAAGATTTCATGCCAAGTACAAGTGAATCCACAAAGCTAAAGATTCCTCTTATAAATGGAAGACGAAACAGCTTACACTTTGATCCCACGCCCTTGTATGTTTCTTTTTTTACTTCAATTTCTCCATTTTCCTTGCGAACAGCCACACTATACTCGCTGCCGTTTCGCATCATAATTCCTTCCATGACGGCCTGGCCGCCAATTCCTGATGACTTCATCCGCACTCCTTTGTTTGTCCTTAAACGACAAAAGAGGTTGAGATAAAAATCTCAACCTGCTTCAGTCAACATCATTCACTCTTTAAACCATACTTACGGTTAAACTTATCAATACGTCCGCGTGCGGAAGTTGCCTTCTGCTGGCCAGTGTAGAACGGATGGCACTTAGAACAGATTTCAACGTGGATCTCCTTCTTTGTGGATCCGGTAACGAACTCGTTGCCACAGTTGCAGGTAACCTTTGCCTGATAATATTCTGGATGGATTCCTTCCTTCATGAGCTCACCTCTTCTTCCTTGTGATGGTTCCCAACCATCATCATAGTCATAATAATTTACGCGCACTTTACACTGTACGAACACAGCGCTTATAACGCAACAATAAAATCATAACACAAAATATTCCTCTGTGCAAGTACTTATTTTATTATTTTTATAACAATTTTTTCATGGCAAACTCATAGATTTCTTTGCTTGCTTTTTCCCAATTGTCGCACATTTTTTCAGCCATCTCCTCTGTCGCTGCCGAAAGCTTTAACTCAATTAATGTATTCTTGCCTTCCTTTACGACACAATCAATCTCAAAATCATTGCTTGCCGTACTCTTATAATAATTGGCCAGCACAGAATTTTCTGTTCGAAGCTTAAAATTGTTTTCCTTTAAGAAATCATCCATGTCCTGCTTGACTTCGCCTGTTATTTTATTTTCAAAATAAAAGAGCACCTCTTCGCCCTCTTTTGTCAGCTCGTAGCGTGATGTATTTCTGATTGTTTCCTTGTGAATCAGAGAGGTTCCCAGCAGTTCATTGATCACCATCTGAAAGGTAAAATAGTCTGTATACGATTTACTCACAAAGAACTCAGACATCTGCCCGTTTGACAACGGATAATTCACCTTTTTCAATAAATAAAGTATCATCAGTTTATATAATGTCAATGGTTCTGCCATAATCCAATAGTTCCTTTCTATATATCAGCCCTGCTCTTTTAAAAAGCAGCCTTGGTATATTCCCCGTGTCTTCAATTCATGATGAATACAGTTAAGCACACTGCGCTTTGCCCGGCTCCACAGCGGTGAAATCAGCTGATTTGACGGACCATCTCCTGTCAGCCTGTGAATGACAATATCAGGTGAAAGTGCACCGATACAGGAAACAACAAGATCCACATATGCTTCCATAGACAATGTCTGAAACTTTCCGGCACGAAATTCATCTGCAAGGTCAGTATTTTCAAGCACATGAAGAAGCTGCAGCTTTATTCCAAAGATCCCTGCATTATTCAGATAACGAATAGTTTCGAGCATTTTTTCCTTATCTTCGCCTGGAAGACCAAGTATCACATGAACGATTACAGGAATCTGTGCATCATTAAGACGCTTTAATGCGTTTTCAAAGCATGTCAAATCATATCCACGTCTAATATAGGCTGCCGTGTCCTCGTGTATTGTCTGAAGTCCCAGTTCTACCCACACCGGCTTTCTTTTGGAATATTCACAAAGAAGTGAAACAACATCCTCTCCCACACAGTCTGGTCTTGTCGCAATATCCACCACCGCAACCTTTTCATGTAAAAAAGAAGGTTCATAGACACGTCTTAAATAATCCAAATCTGCATATGTATTTGTAAAAGCCTGATAATATGCAATATACTGCTTTGCATGAAAGGAGCCAAGCTTTTCAATCTGACTGTCGATCTGCTCTTTAATTGACAGCGCTCTGCTGCCTGCAAATTCACCTGAACCGCCTCTGCTGCAGAAAATACATCCGCCGCGCCCGATTGTTCCATCCCTGTTTGGACAAGTAAAACCGGCATCTAACGATGCCTTATAAGTCTTTGAACCAAACGTTTGCTTCAGGTAATAATCAAGCGAATAATACGGTTTTTCTCCCCACAGCATCTTTTTCCTCCTTCACACGTGACGCACTATAGAATAATGATATCAATTTTACATACATTCGTCAAGTTTTGGTTTATTTTTTTACTTTACTTTTTGCCATTTCATTCGTATAATGATAGTGCGATGTTTCGCTGCAGCTATGCGAATGCTGCATCATTTCGAAAGGTGAAATTAAAAAAATATTATAATTTGTATTTTGTATGACAAAAACATGAGAAAGGCATGGTTATTTATGCGTGAAAAATTAAAATCACTTCCGCTCACTGAGCTAAAACAGATTGCGAAAGAAAATCACATTAAGAACGTTTCTACTCTGCGCAAGGCGCAGCTGATTGATGTAATTCTGGAAAGACTTAGCCCGGAACAGGCACAGACGCCGCAAACACAAAATGTTCAAACATCTGATACGGCTTCATCCGACAACGAACTTGTATCGGCATCTTCTGAACCAAATTCCACTGATACAAAGACAGCTTTATCAGAGACAGATTCTTCACAAATGAGCTCTGCTCCATCTTCTTCTGATGATGTACAGGATTCTTCTTCTGAAAAACTTGCTGATCCAACAGCACAAAGAGAGCGCCGCTCCTATGCTGCTTCTGCAGCTTCCTATGCTGCCGCAAGAAATAATTTTTACAGCAGGAATAATTCCTATTCCTCCTCTTCCTTTAAGGATCTTCGCCAGTCAAACGCCCACACGGTTCATCCGCGTAAGCCACGTGTACGAAACGGTCGCCCTGATTCTAACTGGCGCGAGGATTCTGTAAACCGCTTCGATACTACAAGAAATGATTCCCAAGGACGCTTTGATAATACAAGAATAGATTCTACAAGCCGCTTTGATAATACAAGAATAGATTCTACAAGCCGCTTTGATAATACAAGAATGGATTCCTCAAATCGCTTTGATTCTACGAGAAATGATGTTCAAAATCGTTTTGATAATACAAGAAATGATTCCCAGGGACGTTTTGATAATTCCGGAAGAGATTTTTCAGGCCGCAGTGATTTTTCAGCCAGAAATGACTACTCAAACCGCTATGATTCCAGAAATGATTATCAGAACCGCTATAACAATTCTTCAAGAGATTATACAAACCGCTACGATAATTATAGAAATGATTTCCAGAACCGTTTTGATTCCAGAAATGACTATCAAAACCGTACCGACTTTAATCGAAATGACAGAAATGATGCTATGAACAGAAACGATATGACAAACCGTACCGATGCTGTCAATCGCTTTGATTCAAGAACAGAGCTTTCCAGTCAGAATCGTTTTGATTCAAGAGATACATCTACTCAATATTCTAATCGTTTTGATAACGCAATGCGTGATGATTTTGCAAACCGCTTTGATAATGATGGTGCTCTTCCAGAAGGATGCCAGCCGGCATGCGGTATTCTTGAGGTTTTACAGGAAGGCTTTGGTTTCCTTCGCTCTGCAAACTTCTTAACTGGTCAGCAGGACGTATATGTTGCGCCGTCTCAGATTCGTCGTTTTGGCCTTAGAACAGGTGATATGGTAGATGGTTTCCAAAAAGCAAATCCAGATGATAATAAATATGATGCTTTGATTCGCATCAATACAATCAATGGTGTTAATCCTGAGCTTTGCTCACACCGCCCGAATTTTGAAAAGCTTACTCCTGTTTTCCCTAACAGTCGTCTTTCTATGGAGGTTGAAGGCGGTTCCACTGCACTTCGCATTGTTGATCTGATCAGCCCTATTGGAAAAGGGCAGCGCGGTATGATCGTCTCCCCGCCAAAAGCTGGCAAAACAACGCTTTTAAAGGAGATTGCAAATGCTGTTACACACAATTATCCTGACATGCATCTTATCATCCTTCTTATTGATGAGCGCCCAGAGGAGGTTACAGATATCCGTGAATCCATTCAGGGAGAGCATGTTGAGGTAATTTATTCTACATTTGATGAAACACCTGAACATCACAAGCAGGTTGCTGAGATGGTTCTTGAGCGTGCGAAGCGTCTTGTTGAGCATAAGCAGGATGTTATGGTTTTATTAGACAGCCTGACTCGTCTGGCTCGTGCATATAATCTTACCGTGACTCCAAGCGGACGCACTCTTTCTGGTGGACTTGATCCGGCTGCACTTCACATGCCAAAGAAATTTTTCGGTGCTGCCAGAAATATGCGTGAGGGTGGCAGTCTTACTATCCTTGCCACTGCACTTGTTGACACTGGAAGCCGTCTTGATGATATGGTATTTGAAGAATTTAAAGGAACTGGAAACATGGAGCTTGTATTAGACAGAAAGCTGTCTGAGCGCCGTATTTTCCCGGCAATTGATATTACCCGTTCTGGAACAAGACGCGAAGATCTGCTTCTGACACCAGATGAACTTACAGCTGTTTCCACTATCCGCAAAAGCATAAGCGGACTAAAGAATGATGATGCAATCGAACAAATTTTAAATCATTTTGTACACACAAAAAATAACGCTGAATTTATTGAAACACTTCCAAAGGTAAGACCATAATTATAGCAAATCTAAAAAGCAGTCATCACATATCAAAATGGATGACTGCTTTTTGTTATAATACCAGGGTCAAAAGCTCCAAAAGCCGTTCATGGGTATCAGTTGACTGCTCGTTCTATTGCCCATAACACATCTGACAGCTCTTTTGCTGATACCTGTCCCGGTGCACTGGCTTTTCCCATGCTTCCAAAACTCATTACACTGCCAAATAAACCGCCGCAAAGCCTGCTCACACATCCTGTGCGCCCCATTGACATTGTAATTAAAAGTGTCTCTGGATGATTCTCCTTCATAGTTCCTGTCGCCAAAAGAAGCGCTGCCACATCTGCAAGAGACTGAGGCATCACTGCTATTTTGCAGACATCTGCGCCGTAGCCTGCCATCTGCTCCATTGTTGTAATAAGATTTGAAGCTTCCGGTGTCTTTTTAAAATCGTGCTGTGATACAATCACACCGATACCCATCTGGTGTGCATGTTTTATCAATTCCTGTACACATGCCATTCCCTGGCTAAGCTCCACATCAATAAGGTCAGCCATATTGCTTTCTATTACTTCATCAAGAAGTGTCTGATACGCTTCGGGAGTAATATCCCTCTCACCGCCCTCTCGTCTGCTTCGAAATGTTACTAAAAGCGGTTTTCCCTGCAGATTCTCACGAATTTTTCTCGAAAGTGCATTTCTCTTCCTTGGCTGAAACACATCCTGATACCAATCAATACGCCACTCGGCAATATCTGCCACACTGCTTTTCCCAATGCGCACAGACTCTTCTAAAATTTCTTTTTCCGTTTCATAGGCAATTGGTACACAGATGCGTACCTTTCCATCCTCAAGTGTTGTATTTCCTGCTCTCAGAACACTCATGCAAGCAATGCCTCCAATCTGCTTCTGATTGCACTAAGAAATTCCTCACTAGTTACTGTCTGTGCATTTGAAAGCGTTGTGATGGCAGACAAATCCTTTGTCATAATGCCAGACTCGATTGTATCAATAGTTGCCTGCTCTAACTTGTCTGCGTAATCACACAGCTTCTCTAAGCCGTCCATCTCGCCTCTTTTTCTGAATGCACCGCTCCATGCAAAAATTGTTGCAACTGGGTTAGTGGAAGTCTTCTTTCCTTCCTTATACTGATAGTAATGTCTCTGTACTGTTCCATGAGCAGCTTCATACTCGTAGCAGCCATTCGGAGATACTAAAACAGATGTCATCATTGCCAGAGAACCAAATGCTGTTGCTACCATATCACTCATAACATCACCATCATAGTTCTTGCAAGCCCATATATATCCGCCCTCAGAACGAATTACTCTTGCAACAGCATCATCGATCAATGTATAGAAATACTCAATACCAGCCTTCTCAAATGCTTCCTTATAATCGCGATCATAGATCTCCTGGAAAATATCCTTAAAGGTGTGATCATACTTTTTGGAAATGGTATCTTTTGTCGCAAACCACAGATCCTGCTTTGTATCAAGCGCATATCTAAAGCAGCAATGTGCAAAATTCTCAATGGAAGCAACGACATTGTGCTGTCCCTGAATGATACCTGCTCCTGTAAAGTTGTGGATCAGCTCTCTTGTCTCCTCACCAGCTTCGTTTGTGTAAACAAGCTCTGTCTTTCCCGGTCCTGGAATCTTCATCTCAGTTGCCTTGTAGACATCACCATACGCATGTCTTGCAATTGTGATTGGCTTCTTCCAATTTTTTACAAGCGGTTCTACGCCTTTTACAAGAATCGGTGCACGGAATACAGTTCCATCTAAAATAGCACGAATAGTTCCATTTGGACTTTTCCACATCTCATGCAGGTTATACTCTGTCATTCTTGCCGCATTTGGAGTGATCGTTGCGCACTTAACGGCAACACCGTACTTCTTTGTCGCATTCGCACTGTCAATCGTTACCTGATCACGTGTCTGGTCACGGTATTCAAGTCCCAAATCATAATATTCTGTTTTCAAATCAACAAACGGAAGAATCAGCTCGTCCTTAATCATCTTCCAGAGAACTCTGGTCATCTCATCTCCGTCCATCTCTACTAATGGAGTTGTCATTGCTATTTTTGTCATAATTTTCCTCCTCCTGCAGCTTCGAATGCTGACATATCTTCATGTGAAAACATTCACTTTGATAGTTTACCATGTTATTGTATCAAATGCAATCCCCTGATAAAAAAACAAAAGAATCTCCTGCCACGTTTTTCCCTGCTCTAATAGTTGGTACGCACAATTTTGTGATAACCCAATACCATGTCCATTTCCGCCGCCACAAATCACATAGCCTGTCATCGTATCCTGATTCATCACTGGAATCAGACAAAAAAAAGCACTTGGAAGGTAATTTCCTTCGCTTAGCGATACTGTTTCCTCTGATTTATTTTGATATGTACGGTTTGGTTCACTTAAAAGCTTTCTCATAATAAGCTCCCCTGTCACCAAGACACTTCCTTTTTCGTATGTAAGCTTAAGCCCTGATACCATGCCTCCGGCGAAACGACCCGTCACCTGCACAGATGTTAATGTTGAGCTGATGATCTTTTCTAAGCTTTCTCCTTCTGCCTTGATACATTCACTTTGACTGGCGCTAAGCGCTGGAAGACGTTTTAAAAACAGCTCCTGCATTACATCAAGAGGAATCTCACAGCGCCACCTGTACCATGCCATATTTGACTCTAATCCAGCTGCATTCTGGTCCTGTAAAAATGCACTGACTGTCGCCTCATCTGTCATATCACGATCTGACTCTCCTGTTAAATTAAGTGATTTCAGATAAGGAAGCGTCTGATTTCCAGACCAGGCAAGATTATCTGAAGTATAGCCGCATGATGTTGAAAAATAATATGGCACGATTGGCGCACCGTCACGCGTCATTATCACACCTGATGTAAGCTTTGCTCCCTGCGCTGAAATCTCCTGATAGCCTGCACTGTTATACACCTGATAATCTACAGAATCATCTGCAAATGAGCCATAATTATCAATCGTTTTTTGGTGAAGAATACGTTCATATGCATATGTACGTGCACATACAGCCTGCAGCTTAGCTGCTTCTAATCCATAGGAAACAGGCATCTCGCTTGGTACTACCTTTGAAACATAATCCTCAAGCGGCAGTTCATTTACAATCACAATGCCCTGTTCACTAAGATATAAATCAAGAACACCTTCATATTCATGGCTGATGCCGCGCCTTAAAATACTGTCAATTATAACGAAGCCGCCCTCCGATGCCACACGAATCGATCCTTCCTGAAAAAACGGATGCTCCGGTGTAATCGTAACAGTCTGTCCGCCGGTAAAAATCTGCTCCTTTGTGCCAGACTGTATATGAAATGTATCTGGACATGTTATGATTACCTTGGCATGCTCAAATGAGGTGTTGTCTGAATTTTTCAGCTTAACGCGCATAGAGGGCATCGAAGATACAGCTTCCTCAACTGGTTTTGTTTCTTCCTGATTTTGAGTCGCTGTTTTTTCATTTTCCTGTATATCAGACGTTGTTTCTTCTTGTGTCTCTGACAAAACACTTTGTTTATTTGCCGTCTGGATTTGTGTTTCATTCCAAATAGCATTTTTCCACAACACAAAAGCTGCGATCAAGATCTCTGCCGTTGCAATAGCCAGGCAGACGATATGGATACGCCTCACGCGGAAATTTTTCATGCTGACACCTCTGCCGCCTGTTTTTAATGTTTACACAAGAAAAGAAAGAAGGCACTACTGCAGAATGTTCTGCTGTAATGCCTTCGTACGTTATAATTTTATCTTTTGTACTATCCCAGAGTGCCGTCCCTGCCCATTTGACGCCTAGCTAATGCTAGGTGGGCAACCGCAATCAAACTTCTGCCTTCCACTGCACAACGGAGGCCTGACATCTGCCTGACAATATAGGAATCCCGTATTAAGTCATGTAGGTTCAAATAAAAGCAAGACTTCGTACACCCCAGGATCTATTGTTAGTATAACATATTTTACAGAAAAATCAAGTAATCATTACATTTTTTTCTGTTCTTATTCTTCATCCCAGTCATCTTCTAGGATTTCATCGCCCCAGTCATCCTCGTCGGAATATTCTTCGTACTCGTCGTAGTCATCATATGCTTCTTCCTGATACTCGTCTTCGTATTCTTGCAAAGTTTCTTCACCGCTTTCATCAACAAAGCCTTCGTCTTCTGCATTTTCATGCTCTGGATCATTGTCCCATTCGGCTTCCTCAATTTCCTGTGGCTCCCATACAGTGTGTGTATCCTGTACTGGCACTGCTTCTTCTTTTGACTCTTCTTTTGCTTCCTCTATCGGACGTTTATTCTTAGCTGCCTTCTTTCGTGCTGCCTGCTCTTTTGCACTCTGCTTTACGTGTGCCTTCGCTGTCTTTTGTGCACGCTGCACTTTTTCCTGTGCAGATATAGGCGTTGGAACAATTGCTTTTTCTTCGTCGTTTCCGGCTTCCTGCTCATACACATCATCATCATCGTCTTTGTTTCGTCTTCTGATTAATGTAACTGCAAGAATAGCAACAACAATTGCAATCGCAAAGATAACACCAATGATGACCATTGTTAAATTATTAATAGTCAGCTGATAACGGTATGTCTGCTGGGGAATGGTCGGGCCTGCTGCTACAGTTGTTACCTGCTGATTCTGTGCGTTAGTCTCTGCTTCATTACTTTCATTTTCCTGTGCCTGTGATTCAGGCTGCGTGGCTTCGACAGACTCCTCACTGCTTGTCACCTCTGCCTCATCTGACTCCTGTGAAGCCAGAACAGGTGCTGCAGACTTCTGATCATCTGTCAGTGTATTTACAACTTCATATGTTCCGACAGGTGTGCCATCCTGGAAAATAAGATACTGTGAAGAGACATAACCAACACCATTTGGTGTCTCAACCTGACTCCAGTTTCCAAATGTTCCAATGCGGTGAACTGCAGCGCCTGGCATTAAAGAAGCAATTCTTGGTGCTGATGTGCTTGGATACTGACGCACATTTAATCCGGAAGCCAGATCATTTTGAGCCATTACAGAGTCATCTGCCGCTGCATATACTTCCTGCTCGTTTCCCTGCACCTTTAAAAATGCATGATCGAATAATGTCTCTGTATCACTGTAGAAATTATCATTATCTGATTTCATGATTACACAGATAAGATCCATGCCATCACGGTATGCTGCTGTAACTAATGTACGTCCTGCTTTTGCAGTATGTCCTGTTTTTCCTGCATACACACCTTCATATGGACGTGCACCATTAATCAGCTGATTTGTGCTGGTACAATTTCTCTCACCATACTTGTTTGTTGCCGGAATCGTGTAGGTTGCTGTTGAATCAACATAACGAAAAACATCATTTTTGAGTGCTGCATCAAAAATAATCGCCATATCGTGAGCTGTTGTATAATGATCATCATCATCTAGTCCATGCGCATTCATGTAATGTGTATTGACTGCACCAAGCTCTTGTGCCTTCTCATTCATCATCTCAACAAATGCGTCAATGGAGCCTGCCGTATAAACTGCCAGCGCGCTCGCACACTCATTTGCGGAATTAAGCATAAGGCCAAACAACGCATCACGCACTGTCATCTCCTCGTCCAATATTGCCACTGGATTTAATGTAGAGCTGTTGCTGCTGATAGAATCCATAACTTCACTGTTAAATACAACAGTATCGTCAAGATCAGTACAATGCTCAAGTGTGACAAGTGCCGTCATAATTTTCGTGATACTTGCCGGGTAGTAACGGTCATCCATATTTTTTGAATATACAATGGAGCCGTCCTTTCTGTTAATTACACAGTATGCCTCCGCCTTGACATCAGGACCATCCTGCTGTGCAAATACGGATACGACAGACAGCATGCAAAGACATACTGCTACTAGTACTGCCGTTATTCTTTTCATTGTTTGCTTCATAATACGTAACCTTTCTTACGCCTTCCATTTTTCATTTTCTGTTGGTCATTATACATTATTTGTTTGTATTATGCAAGCACTATTCAAGTAAATGACTTATATCGAGCTGTCCCCACCCCTGATGACTGCGCGGTAAGCCTAAATTTTTCGCACTTTTCCAAAGCTTTAGCTTCACATTTGTATTTGTCATTTTTGGATAACGTTCCAATAAAAGCGCTGCTGCACCAGATACCATGGGCGTAGACATGCTCGTTCCGCTCTTTACTGTATAAGGGCGGTCATCTTCCCCCTTCATTGCATTTGTTGCCACAATATTTGTTCCAGGTGCTACGATCTCTGGCTTACAAATACAGGCAATTGTCGGTCCTCTTCCTGAATAATTATGGTAGAATCTTCCACCCTCATCAATCATTTCCTTATCATCGCAGGAACCAACAGTGATAATTTTTCTGCTTATTCCCGGCGATGTAATATTATGCTGCTGCATACCCTCGTTGCCTGCCGCTGAACAAATCACAAGACCACTATCCCAAAGCGATTCAACAGCCTTGACAAGCTGCGAATTTTCTTTCTGCTTTTTAACTGAACCTACTGAGATATTTACAATTTGTATACCAAGGCGTTTCCCATTTTCTTTAAGCCAGCGAATGCCTTCCAGCATAGCAGACAGCCTTCCTTTTCCGTGAGCATCGAGAACACGTACAGACACAATGAAAGCCTGCGGTGCAATTCCCTGAATATGACCTCCAGAAAGCGTGCCGTCACCTGCGATAATGCCTGCAACATGGGAAGGAGGCAATGGTGTGATCGCAGTTATTTTCACGAAATTCCTACTCGGTGAAGCGCCTGTGTTTTTTCTCCTGTACAAAAAAGAACATTTCCTCTGATATAATCGGTTCATGGACATGTGCTATCCTAATCCACTCTTCTGGCGGAATCTGTATCCTCGCTTGATTTTTGTAGCTGACAGTCCTTGTCTTTCCCTGCACTATTTTCCCGGTGTAACACTCGTTTGCTAAAATCCGGTAAATGCTTCTGCTGCTCCAGCCTGCTTTAGCATCTGGAGATGGATATGCTTTTTGCTGACAGTGCTTCACAAGCTCTTTGACTGATGTGCCAGCCGCATACGCCTCGAATAGTTCTCTTACAATTGATGCCTCTGGTTCTTTTAATATCAGCTTATGTGGATTCTCTGGTGACTTTTGATAGCCAAATGGAGCGCTGCTTCCAATAAACTCACCGCTAAGCACCTTCTGATGCAAGATTTCCCGCACATTTTCGGAAATCTCCTGGCAATACCACTCGTTTACAAGAGCATATATCTGTCTCGTCTTTTTTCCACTTCGACGCACTGCAATATTATTAATTTTGCCTGTATCTACACCGTCCGTCACACCAATAAAACGAATATTAAGATGCGGCAGCTCCCGATGAAGGTACTGCTCAATATGTAAAAAATTCCGTGAAAAGCGTGACTGATTCTTTGCCAGAATCACATCAAAATGACCTTGTCTGGCATCCTCCATCATCTTAGCAAAACCAGGACGCGTGTCTGTTAAACCAGATATTGCTTCATCTGTATATTCTTTTACAACCGAAAAAACATGATCGTTTGCATACTTCCTTAAAAGAGCCCTCTGATTCTCAATGCTCTCCTGTTTATCTTCTTTGCTCAGTCTAAGATATATTGCTGCTCGCATGCACTCCCCCACCTTAAATCTTGCAGGTTATACTCGCCCTTTCTTCATTCTATGGCAGACACTCCATACTCATTCCGACCTATAAAAAAAGCACAGCAATCCGCAAATTGCTGCACTTTTTGTTTATAATATTTTTTCTTATACACCTCTAAATCGTCTTGTCTTTACCTTTATCGGCTTTGGCGGCTTGACATCATGGCGATGATCGTACCAATAGAAAAACTTATCATAACCCTTTGTTGCAAGATCAATAATCATTGGTGCGAAGTTTACTGCTGCCAATGTGACTATAACGCATGTAAAGTTTAATCCAACTAGTTCCATAATACGCTGACCAATTACCATTGCTACAAGGTAAGCTGTCTGCATAAGATAAATAACAAATTTGCGGTATCCTGTCATTGGCGAATATACCTGACGAAGTGTGATCAGATAAACCCATCCCGTTGCCAGTACACATACAGTTGAAAGCATCTCACGCGGTGTTCCAATTGAATGGCCAATATTGTTTATAATAGTAATCATTGCTGTAATAGTAATGGCCGCCGGCATTGACATTCGAAGCACCTCTCTGAAGAAATGCTTGTTGACCTTCTGAAAGCTTGGTTCTAGCTGCAAAAGCATCGTTGGAATTGCAACTGCACATCCGTTGATGACTGACAGCTGAATCGGCTGGAACGGATAATTCTGTCCAACAATGATTGTCAAAAGTGCTGTCAAAACAGAAAATCCTGTCTTAATTAAGAACATTGAAGCTGCTGCCTTGATATTGTTGATGACACGTCGTCCTTCATTTACAATATGTGGCAGTGATGCAAAGTCTGAATTTAACAATACCAGATTAGCTGTATTTTTTGCTGCCTCACTTCCTGATGCCATCGCAATACTAACATCAGCATCCTTGAGTGCAAGCACATCGTTTACACCATCACCAGTCATAGCTACTGTACGGCCATTTTGCTTTAGAAGCCTTACCATCTGCTGCTTTTGCTTTGGAGTAACACGTCCAAAAACTGAATATTTTAAGATGGCATCCTCCATTTCCTCATCAGTATGGATCGTTGTCGCATCTATATATTTGTCGGCATCCTTTAATCCGGCGCGTGCTGCAATTGCCGCTACCGTTACAGGATCATCACCTGAGATTACCTTTAAGTCAACACCCTGCTCCTCAAAATAACCCAAAATATCAGGTGCATTCTTACGGACAACATCTGTCATGAAGACGAAACCAACAATCTCAAAGTCCTCTGCTAACGTATAGTCTGTCATCTCATTTGGACTGTGCGCAACTGTCAGCACACGAAGACCCTGACTTGCATATTCTGCAATCTTTTCAAGCACTGCCGGATCTGCCTGCGGGAAAATAAACTGGTATGCACCCATAAGGTACGTTCCTTCTCCCTCAAACACAACACCACTGAACTTGCGCTCTGACGAAAATGGAAGCACAAGCTTTGTGTTTGTTGACTGGTTTCTCTTGTAATGCTGACGAAGCGCCTGAAATGTCTCATTTTCATCTCCAAGTGCTGCAACCATTCTGCCCATCAGCTGCTCTAAATCAACGTCTTCCTTTACTGATTCCTCACCCTGTACGCAGAGATGACCTTCTGTGATTGTTCCTGTCTTATCAAGACAAAGCGTATCTACACGCGCCAAAGTTTCGATACAAAACAGCTCACGAACAAGTGTGCTTCGTCTCGCCAGACGAACTGCGCCAAGTGCCAGCGCCACACTAGTCAAAAGTACAAGACCTTCCGGGATCATACCAAGTACTGCAGCCACTGTATCAAGTGCTGCCTGCTCATAGGTGCTGCCTGAGATCCAATACTGCTTTGCAAATAATATAATGCCAAGCGGTACAATAATGATACTGATAAACTTTAAGATCGTATCCAGATTTCTCTGCAGCTCTGTCTTATAGCGCTTAAACTGCTTTGCCTCTGACGAAAGCTTTTCCATATAACAATCGTGTCCAACTTCTGTCAGAAGACACATTGCCTTTCCTGATGTCACAAAGCTTCCCGAAAGCACCTTGCTGCCGCACGTCTTATGGATTGAATCAGACTCTCCTGTTAAAAGAGATTCATTTACATCCACCTCTCCATCCAAAATCACACCGTCCGCCGGAATCTGTCCTCCGCTCTTTAGCAAAATAACATCATCCTTTACTAGTTCTGAAACTGTTACAGACTTTTTCACGCCATCACGTATTACATCTACATGACTTACTGTCAGGATCTTCAATTTATCAAGCGTAATCTTTGCCTTGATTTCCTGAAAAATACCAATCAGCGTATTTGCGATGATGATAAAGATGAACAGCATGTTTTTGTAGGAGCGAACAGATAAAACTAGTGCCAACAGCACGACATTGATAAAGTTGAAAAACGTCAATGTGTTTCCCATCACAATATCTTTAACACTGCGGTTGCTTGAATCCTGAATGGCATTTACCTGTCCGTCTGCAATACGCGCTTCTACCTCTGCCTGCGTCAATCCCTGAAAGCAAAGCTCTCCATTTGCTCCCGTCTGCACACGTGTGTGCTTTTTCGGGTCAAAGTTATCTGTGGAATTTTGCTGCTGCGGCTCATCACCAATCTCTGGCTGATCCACTTTCTGATCGACAGTCTCCTGATCAACAGATAATTCTTCGTTGTCGCCCATACTCTTTTTCTTTAATTCCTACTCTTTCTTCATTTTAATTTTAGAGCCAATGTCTGTAAAGTAAAGCGTTCAAGCTTTCAAAATTGTACAGACAATCCTTATTTTATCATACCAATTTGCCAAATACAAGTTTTTCCTTTTTTTTTAAAGAACTTTTAATTTTCTCTTCCCATTTTCTTCTTTCTGTTATATAATACCCGTGAATCAAATGAGTCATACAATCGGAAAGGAGTTATTCTCTATGAGACACTTATTAAACCCATTGGATCTGTCCATGGATGAGCTGGATAATATTTTAAATCTAGCTAATGATATTAAAGAAAATCCAACCAAGTATGCACACAAATGCGACGGCAAACGCCTTGCTACACTTTTCTATGAGCCAAGCACACGAACCCGGTTAAGCTTCGAATCAGCAATGCTTAATCTCGGGGGTACTGTTATTGGCTTTTCTTCTGCCGAAAACAGTTCTGCTTCTAAGGGCGAAAGCGTTGCTGATACAATCCGTGTTGTATCATGCTATGCCGATATCTGTGCAATGCGCCATCCAAAGGAAGGTGCTCCAAAGGTTGCCTCCATGTTTTCTGGCATCCCAGTCATCAATGCTGGAGACGGCGGACACCAGCATCCAACTCAGACGCTGACTGATCTTTTCACAATCCGTACCTTAAAGGGACATACAGACAACATGACAATCGGTCTTTGCGGTGATTTAAAATTTGGCCGTACCGTTCATTCTCTGATTGAATCTCTGGTTCGCTATGAAAATGTAAAATTTGTCCTTATCTCCCCTCCGGAGCTTCGCGTTCCAAGCTACATCCGTGACGAGGTATTAAAGGGATTTGAATTTAAAGAAGTAACAAATCTGGATGATGTTCTTCCAGAGCTTGATATTCTTTACATGACACGTGTTCAGAAGGAGCGTTTCTTCAATGAGGAAGACTACATCCGCATGAAAGACTGCTATATCCTGACAAAAGAAAAGATGGATCTGGCAAAGGATGACATGCTCGTTCTTCATCCGCTTCCACGTGTAAATGAAATTTCTGTAGAAGTAGATAATGATCCGCGTGCTGCATACTTTAAGCAGGTTCAGTTTGGCGTATATGTCCGCATGGCACTTATTCTGACACTGCTCGGACTTGCACCTGAAAAAATCTAAGAAATTTGAGGAGGAATATTATGCTGAACATCAGTGGTATTAATAACGGTGTCGTTCTCGACCATATCCAGGCAGGAAAATCAATGGATATCTACCATTATTTAAATCTTCAGGAACTGAACTGCCAGGTTGCTATCATCAAAAATGCAAAGAGCAACAAAATGGGTCGCAAGGATATCATCAAGATCGAGGGAAGCTTAGATCTGCTTGATCTTGACGCACTTGGCTACATTGATCACAAGATTACCGTTAACATCATCAAGGATGGCGTGATCTCTGAAAAGAAGATCCTTCGTCTTCCAAAGCGTATCACAAATGTAATTCACTGCAAGAATCCGCGCTGCATCACCTCCATTGAGCAGGAGCTGCCGCACGTATTTGATTTGACAGATGAAGAAAATAAAGTATATCGCTGTATCTACTGTGAGACAAAGCATCGCTAATTGTACTAGTTTGATCAGAAAACCATCGGCTTGCAACAATACGGATAGTTGCAAGCCGATGGTTTTTATTTGAGTTTTGTTTCAGCATTGTTAATTACAATTCTAATTGAGAAAAATCAATTTCTAATTCTGGATAAATATTGACCTTGACTTTCTCCTTTAAAGTCTTTGGTGGATCAAATGCTCCTGCCTGCAAGCCCATTTCAAGATTATAGACAACAATTCTGTCATTCTTTGGGTCAATAATCCAATATTCACGAACACCTGCCATACTATATTTCATCAATTTACGAATATAATCATTATTTTCCGTTGAAGGAGATACGACTTCAATTACCCAGTCTGGTGCACCAATACACCGCTTACCGTTACTTAACTTATCACGATCGCAAACTACTGTCACATCTGGTTGCACAAGATTATACTTATCATTTGCACTTAATTGCACATCAAAAGGTGCTGGATACACTTTACATTTACCATTATTGGATTCAATATAATTTCCTATTTTTCGGGTGAGAAAGCCTACAATTTCTTGATGCACTACTGTAGGCGCTGCCATATTGTAAAAAATTTCTCCATCTATCAATTCTGCTCTAGTTCCTTCCGGCAACGCTTCTACATCAGCAATTGTCTTCCACTCTTCCTTCTTTTCAAGTGCCATTCCTCTTACCTCCTTCGGATTGATTTTCTGTGTTTTCATGTTATCACAATTTTTTTTACTTATCAAGTCACTTCCAAGAAATGATCCCCTGTCTGATTCAGCTTTTCCATCTTTCCATCAGCTCTCTTTTGGCATCAAAATATCATATCCAAAAGCTCCCGAATCTCCTCTGGAAGTCGTCCTTTTCTCCATGCTAGTAAAATCTCCGTTGTCAAATCAGCATCACAAATCTGGCACGCATGGAGCTTATCCGAACGTGTCAACATTGACTCTGACAAAATGGCAATTCCAAGCCCTTTTTCGGCCATCGTCATTGCTGTTCTGGCATCCTCGCAGGCAAGATAAATATCGCAAATCAACCCAGCTTTTTCAAATGCAGAAAACATATATTTTTGATATCGGTGAGACAAGATCAATGGTTGCTCGGAAAGCTCTCTTAACTTAATCGAGGAACGCCCTCTTAAAATAGGATATTCGGGTATTGCCATCGCAAGCAAACTTTCCTTTGCAAGTGGATACGTCTCGCATCCATTTAACACAATTGGAGTTCGAAGAGTCGTCAGATCCAACATTTGGTTTTCCAATTGATCTTTTAACGTGAACGTCGATCCCTCATGAATGTCAAAGTGAACCTTCGGATATTTTTTAGAAAATTGAACCAGAAAATCAGACATCATTGAGACTGTAGACGGTGTCATTCCAATATGCAAAGTCGCCGCCTGCCCTGACTTTATTACTTCCTGTTTCGTCAAATTGGCAAGCATTAAAAGTGTTTCTGCCTGCTCATAGAGTGTCTTTCCCGCTTCTGTCAATGTAATTTTCTTGGTGCCGCGAAGAAAAAGCGAAACCTGCAATTCTTCCTCTAGCATTTTCATCTGATAGCTGAGTGGCGGCTGTGTCATATGGAGAGCCCTTGCTGCTCCGCTAATGCTTCCCTCATCTACTATCGCCCGAAAATATTCTAACTGTCTAAGTTCCATCGTTCTTATTCTCCTCCTTGCAATGTTTTTTTCCTGTCAATTTCATCTAAGAAATTTCTCACATCGTTTTTAAAGTTTTGTTTTATTTTTAATATACAAAAATTATTGATTTGCCATATAAAAACAATAATTTACATATAGTTTAACACATGCTATACTATTGTGGCAAACAAAAAAGAAAGGGGTTCTCTATATAAAATGAAACTAATTGATTTTGAGCATGGAACAGTGACAGGAAATATTCTTGGTGCCGCTCTTCCAATGTTAGTAGCTCAGATTTTAAATCTACTATATAATATTGTAGACCGAATTTATATTGCACGTATTCCAAATGTCGGAACAGCAGCACTCGGCGCTGTCGGACTGTGTTTTCCACTGATTGTTGTGATTACCGCCTTCAGCAATTTATTTGGAAGCGGAGGTGCTCCGCTCTTTTCAATTTATCGTGGAAAAATGAGTCGCAAAAATCGGCAAGTATTATGAACACCTCATTTACAATGGTTGTCGCCTGTGCCGTTGTCTTGATGCTTATTGGCTTTTTATTTGCCAGACCGCTTCTTGTCGTATTTGGCGCATCAAAGGATGCCCTAGTTTATGCCTATCCGTATTTTATGATTTATCTAATTGGAACACTGCCATCTATGATTGCCACTGGTATGAATCCATTTATCAATGCACAGGGCTACTCGACAATCGGTATGACCTCAATTGCCGTCGGAGCTATTGCCAATCTCCTATTAGATCCATTATTTATTTTTGCTTTGGGCTTTGGTGTGCAGGGTGCCGCGATTGCAACTGTAATTTCTCAATTTCTGTCGGCTGCATTTGTACTGTTTTTCCTGACAAAAAAATCCGAATTAAAGGTTCGATTCTTGAAAAAGGACGAATTTGCCGAATGCACCGGCTATGCAAAAAATATCGTAAGCCTTGGAACAGCAGGTTTTATCATGCAGTTGACAAACAGTCTTGTATCTATCTGCTGCAACAATATTCTGTCGAATGTCGGTGGCGATATCTACATATCAGTCATGACAATCGTATCGAGCGTTCGCCAATTGGTTGAGACACCGATCCATGCAATGAACGAGGGAACCTCTCCGATTTTAAGCTACAATTACGGTGCACGTCGTCCCAGTCGCGTGAGAAAAGCGATGATGGTAATGGGGGCTATGATGCTTGGTTACACGGCCATTATGTGGAGCATCATTATTGTATTTCCCAATGCATTAATTGGTATTTTTAGCTCAGATGCCACACTGATGAAGGATGCAGTCCCAGCTTTAAAGCAATATTTTGCAGCATTCATCTTCATGGATTGCCAATATATTGGTCAAACCGTCTTTAAATCATTAAATAAAAAGAAGCAGGCGATTTTCTTCTCACTGCTTCGTAAAGTCTTTATCGTTGTGCCGCTCACCTATCTGATGCCATACGCACTTCATATGGGAACAGATGGTGTCTTTTTGGCAGAACCAGTATCAAACGTCATTGGCGGTGGGCTTTGCTTTGTCGTAATGCTGTGCACAGTCTTGCCAGAATTAAAGAAAATGGAACAATAAAAAAAGAGAAATGGGAGGATACTGTACTCTAGTACAATTCTCTCATTTCTCTTTGCGGTGAGAAAATAAATAATAATTCAGCACTTTTTAGAAGTATACAAGATCTTCCTTCGGTGCACTTGTCTGAGCAACCTCAGTCGCACGAAGCACCGGTCCCTTCTCGCCATACAGATCAGAATATTCCCACTCAAACGTTGCAGTGACCATTACCCACTGACGTCTCTTTAAGCTCGCTGTATCCTTATACTTGCAGACAAAGCCAAGGAAACGAATATCATCGGCACAGCATGTCATCGCATTTCTTCCTGGAACGAACACATCTGCCGGGAACTCCTTATTCTTCATAACCATTGCCTTGAACACAATGGTCTTTCCGACATACTCATCTGGATTATCCTGTGCATCAATATACCAGATACCGTAATCCTCATCCTCAAGATGAATCACATCCTGATCGCGGTCATAAGGAAGTACATCTTCTGGCTGCAAAGTCTCTCCATCCTTTGTCTCAAACATCACCTCTGCACGACGGTTTACTGCCTTGATTGAACGATTGAATGTATCAATTGGCGTTTCTTGTGTACAGCGATTGAAAACAACCATATCAGTGTATGTTAAAAGCTCCATTGCCAGCGACTTGATATTATTTAAGTACAGCTGGAAGGTGCTTCCGTCGAGAACAGTGATCGTCTGATACAGTTCCCATGAATATGGAAATGGAAGCTGTGTAATATTCTTCGGAGACCACATACCATTATACTCGATAATAACACGATCTGGCTTGTGGCGCTTTCCTACCTCACGGAAGTACTCTCTGTTTAATTCACTCTCTTCCTCGATTGTCTCTGTCACAACATGATACTTGTCCATAAATTCCTGATCAAGCTCTGTCTCTCCTTCTTCGCAAAGGATTAAAAGTGTCTTAGATCCATCATTAAAATAATCCTGCTGCAGCGTAAATTTCAAAAATGATGTCTTTCCGCCTTCCAGAAATCCGGTGATCATATATACTGGTATCTCATTTGCCATGTTACTGTCTTCCCTTTCTAACGCTTTTATAACGAAGAGCTGCCTCACCTTATTACAGGATTGGCAACTCTATCGCCATGTTTCTCTACTTTTTTATCGCTTACAGCTTAAACAGCTTTTCTAACTTATCGGTATCCATCTTAGAACCAATTACACAAAGTCTTCCTGTGTAATCAGGTGCACCATTACGGATCTCATACTCACCCGGAACAAGGTCGAAATACAGCCATGTGCCATCTGCTGCCGGCAGCATTCCCTTTGCTCTTAAGATAATACCAAACTCGGTCTCCTCAGACAGCTTAACAAGAATTTCATCAAGCTCTTCCTTTGTATACTTTCTAGGAGTCTCCTTGCCCCAGCTGGTAAATACCTCATCTGCATGATGATGGTGATGATGATCATGATCGTGGCAGCCACAGGTGCACTCCTCGCCATGCTCGTCATGGTCATGATGATGCTCATGCTCATCATGATCGTGGTGATGATGATGGTGCTCATGCTCGTGATCATCGTCGTCATCGTGATGATGATGCTCGTGATCATGGTCATGGCAGCAGCAATCATCATCGTCGTCATGATGGTGATGATGATGCTCATGCTCCTCTTCTTCATGAAGCTTCATAGCCTCTTCCATCAGCTCCTCTGCCAGTGAATGACCCTGCTCCATAACAGCCAAAATCTGCTCACCTGTCAGCTCGTCCCACGGAGTGGTAATGATCTTTGCCTTTGCATTCTTCTCCTGAATCATGGAAACTGCCTGAGCCAGCTTTTCTTCCTTCATTCCCTGAGTTCTGCTTAAGATGATGGTGTTTGCGCTCTCAACCTGATTGTTGTAGAACTCACCGAAGTTCTTCATATACATCTTGCATTTTGTCGCATCTGCAACTGTTACAAAGCTGTTTAAGTCAAGATCAATATCACCTGCAACGTTCATGACAGCTGCGATAACATCAGACAGCTTGCCTACGCCTGATGGCTCAATAATAATGCGGTCTGGATGATACTGCTCAACTACTTTCTTTAAAGCAGCGCCAAAATCACCTACAAGTGAGCAGCAGATGCAGCCTGAGTTCATCTCAGTAATCTGGATTCCAGCGTCCTTTAAAAAGCCGCCGTCAATGCCGATCTCACCAAACTCATTCTCAATCAAAACGACCTTCTGGCCATTTAATGCTTCCTGTAAAAGTTTCTTTATTAAGGTTGTCTTTCCTGCTCCCAGGAAACCTGAAATAATATCAATTTTTGTCATTGTGTAACCATACCTTTCTGTACTCTCGTACAACCAAACAAACGTTGCCGCTTCCAACTTTGTATCTTAGCATGTTTGCTTATATTTTGCAAGCCTTCTTTTGCGCAAGTTTTTTCAAATATTATACTACAGTTCACGCGTCATGTTACGAAAGCCCCTCAACTTAGGGCTATGCAACAAATATCTTCATAACTACAAGCGGTGCTAACATCACCTCGCTTCCTATCCCAACAGCCCATATCAGCCCTATGCGAAATAAAATCCCGATTTGCTCTCCTAATCTAAATTCGCTGCGTTTATAGGCTAGCTCGTAAAGTGCCCAGTATCCAAAAATATAAAAGATAAAGTGCGGCAGAAAAAGAGCCAGAGCCTGCAATATTCCTGTGATGCCAAAAAGCATCGTTGCTGATGTGATTATAACTGCTGCTGATACACCAGAAATAAAGGCGATTGCTGCAAAAGCAGCTGGTGCAGCATTTGTTAAAGCTGACACTGCTATCATCAAAAAAACGGGCAGGCGAAGGCGGCAAACATACTTCAAAAAGCCAGAAGGAAAGCCTGCCTGTTTAATTTGAAGATGAACTGCCGGAAGATAGCAGATCGTTTGCTTATATAAATACGCTGAGCGCCAAATACTGACTGCTGTTCCAATAAAAATCCCTACTACAAACATTACAATCGGCAAGCTGTAAAGTAACGAATTTCTCCTAAGATCCATCGCACACCTCCCCCTAAGCAAAGCTTATCACGCAACTATATTTTATGCTGTGTAAAAAGAGAATATGCGAAAGTGATATAAAAGAAAAAAGGTGCTGCTCTCACAACACCTTTTGTCATTACTTTGCTATGTCGGTAACTCTGGACTCTCTGATCACACTTACCTTGATCTGTCCAGGATACTCCAACTCTGCTTCAATCTGCTTTGAAACATTTCTGGCCAGAATAACCATATCAGCATCTGACACCTGTTCCGGAATAACCATAATCCGAACCTCTCGGCCCGCCTGAATTGCATAGGATTTCTCAACTCCCTTAAACGAATTGGTAATCTCCTCCAAATGCTTCAGACGATTCGTGTACGCTTCGAGAGTTTCTCTTCTTGCACCTGGTCTTGCTGCAGAAATTGTATCTGCGGCCTGAACGATGCATGCAATTAAAGAGGTTGGTTCTACATCGCCATGGTGGGACTCAACGGCATTGATCACAATCTGGGACTCTCTGTACTTGCGGCACAGCTCGGCTCCCAGCTGAATATGTGAGCCTTCCATCTCATGGTCTACTGCCTTTCCAATGTCATGTAACAATCCGGCACGCTTTGCCATACGGACATCTAACCCCATCTCTGCGGCCAACAGTCCTGAAAGATGAGCAACTTCGATTGAATGCTTTAACGCATTCTGACCGTAGCTTGTGCGGAACTTCATGCGTCCTAAAAGCTTTACAAGCTCTGGATGGATGCCATGAACACCCACCTCAAGCAGGGCTGCCTCTCCCTCTTCACGAATCATTACTTCAACTTCTTTTTGCGCCTTCTCCACCATCTCCTCGATTCTTGCCGGATGAATACGGCCATCAAGGATCAGCTTTTCCAAAGCGATTCTTGCCACTTCTCTTCTCATAGGATCAAAAGAGGACAAAACAACTGCTTCCGGTGTATCATCAATAATAAGCTCTACTCCGGTAAGCGTCTCAAGGGTACGAATATTTCTTCCTTCACGTCCGATAATTCTTCCCTTCATCTCATCATTTGGCAGCTGAACAACTGAGATTGTTGTCTCTGCTACATGATCGGCAGCACATCTTTGAATGGCAGTCACTACATATTCCCTTGCCTTCGCGGATGCCTCATCCTTTGCCTTTGCCTCCATCTCCTTAATCATCTTTGCAGTGTCAAGTTTTACTTCGTTTTCCACGCTCTTGAATAAAAACTCTTTTGCTTGTTCGGAGGTCATACCTGAAACACGTTCCAGTTCCTGAGAAATCTGTGCCGTAAGTTCGTCAGCCTTTGCATGTTTTCTGTTCAGGCTTTCTTCCTTTGCATTCAGGCTCGCTTCCCGCTTTTCTAAAATACTTGTCTTTCTGTCAAGCGCCTCTTCTTTATTGACAGCACGCTTTTCCATTCTGGACAATTCGCTTCGGCGTTCTTTGATCTCTTTTTCGAGTTCATTTTGAGCTTTCAGGTTTTCTTCCTTCGCCTCAAGAAGCACCTCGCGTTTTTTGCTTTCTGCGGTCTTAAGAGCATCGTCTATTATTGCTCTGGATCTCTCCTCCGCACTTCCAACGGTCGCTTTGTACTTGGACTGCTGGATGCCGGTTGCGACGAACCAGACGATAACAGCAACAATCACTGCAGTAACCGCTGCTGTAATAATAATAGGAACCACAGGAGCACCTCCTTTATGAAATTTTCATTGTACGGTTTATATTTCATATATAAACAGGCAACAGTATAATTTTATACGATTCATTTATAAAAGTCAAGACGTTTTGTGGAATCCAACATACATCCAGCCTTTCTTTGCCTATTTATTTGTAGAACCATACTCATCACGCAGCTCCCAGACAGCACGCTTTGCCATTTCGTACGGAAATCCCTTTGATACAAGACTTTTTACTGCCTTTAAAAAATCTTCTTCTGTGCGAGGCGGCTTTTGCATAAGACGCTTTCGTGCCAGACGGCGCACCGTATTTTCCTGCTCATCTGCATAGGCCTCAAGTGCATCTTCAATCGATTCCTTATCCACACCGCGGCTTGAAAGCTGCATATAAAGCTGACGCCTGCTCTTTTTCTGACAGCCAGTCCGAACATATTCCATAGCATAATTTCCATCATCCACATAGCCAAAGCTTTCGGCGTAACGAATAGCATCATCTGTCTGTTCTGCCGAAAAGCCATCGTCCATTAGGCGTTTTTTCAGCTGATAAACCGTTCGTGGACTGTACTCGAGAAGATGCAGACAGCGTCTTCTGGCCTCGGTGTTAAAACCTGCTGAATCTTTCTGAAAAGGCAAAGAACCGTCCTCAGACGGACGGCTCTTTACCTCGCGATACAGCTCGCTTGTCTCCCACTGCTTCACTCTGCATCATCCCCTGACTCTGCTAGTGCTGTCGGCTCTGCATCCTTAAGCGGAAGGTTATAGTGTGCACGTACCTTATTCTCAACCTCAGCCATGATATCAGGATGCTGTGACAAATAAATCTTCGCATTCTCACGTCCCTGGCCAATCTTTGCATCATTATAAGAGAACCATGCACCTGCCTTGACAATGATATTTAAATTCACCGCAAGATCAAGCACATCGCCTTCCTTGGAAATACCCTTTCCAAACATGATATCAAACTCTGCTTCTTTAAATGGCGGAGCAATCTTATTCTTTACTACCTTAATTCTTGTATGGTTTCCGATTACCTCACCTGCCAGCTTCAAGGACTCTACACGGCGCACATCAAGACGAACAGATGAGTAGAACTTAAGTGCACGTCCACCAGTAGTCGTCTCTGGATTTCCAAACATAACACCAACCTTCTCACGCAGCTGATTGATGAAAATTACGATACAATTGGAACGGCTGATTGCTGCTGTCAACTTACGAAGTGCCTGTGACATAAGTCTTGCCTGAAGACCTACATGGGAATCACCCATATCGCCATCGATCTCTGCCTTTGGAACAAGTGCTGCAACAGAATCAACAATCACAATATCAATAGCACCTGAGCGAACCATCGTCTCAGTGATTTCAAGTGCCTGCTCTCCATTATCCGGCTGAGATATGTAGAGATTATCAATATCAACACCAATATTTCTTGCATAAACAGGATCAAGTGCATGCTCAGCATCAATAAAGCCTGCAATTCCGCCTCTTTTCTGAACCTCTGCAACTGCATGAAGAGCAACAGTTGTCTTACCACTTGATTCTGGTCCGTAAATCTCAATAATACGACCTTTCGGCAGTCCGCCAAGTCCAAGTGCAATATCAAGACTAAGGGAACCTGTCGGTACAACCTCAATATTCATATTTGCACCAGAATCGCCCAGCTTCATAACGGCACCCTTGCCGTAAGCCTTCTCAATCTGAGTTAACGCAACGTCCAATGCTTTAAGCTTTTCCTGATTATTCTTATCCAAACCTTACCTCTTTCTGTACAGAATAGTCTGTACGCTTTTATGAACGCATGTTCGTGTCTATATTATATAATACACCAGTTCGACACTTTTGTCAACAAGATATTTTTCGATTCCTCTTTATAATACACCAAAACACATGTTTTGTGAAGTGGAAATTTAACGCAATTTTCGACAAATAAAAACCCCAGCTGCATGATATGCTACCCTCATATAGGACAATGAAATATAAAAGTCCTATATGGGGGTATTTTCATGTTCAGAAAGAGTAAG
>NZ_JAJEQN010000031.1:0-40773 GCF_020687335.1 Anthropogastromicrobium aceti | reverse complement strand
CCGGAATTTAGTCTTGCAAGAACTTTTAAGAACAGGTATTTACTTTTGCAAACTGGAAGTCAATTTACCAATTCACCTAAATTTCCTCAAAATCTTATTTTAGGGCTTGAATTATATTTATATGTATACTATAATATACACAAATATATAATATTACATGAAGTGGAGGGAAATGCAATGTTAGAAATTGGAAACAAACTCAGAGAAAATGGGTATCTCTCAAATTCGTACATTAATTTTGCTGTAATGAGCGCGATAAACGGGGTTCCGCTTCTAGTAGAAGGTGATCCAGGCGTTGGAAAAACGTCACTTGCCTATGCTACAGCGAAGATGCTTGATTTGGAGCTTATGCGTGTTCAGTTCTACGATGGTCTGTCTTATGATAAGATTCTGTATGACTATGATTATCAGAAACAGCTCCTGACGATTCAGGCGATCCAGGGAACGATTAAGGAATCGCTTGCAGGAAAAGACTTGCAGGAATCGCTGGATGCGGCAGGCAAAATCAATTTTTATGGACGTGATTTTTTGATTGAACGCCCGATCTTAAAGGCAATTAGCGGAAAGAAACGCTATGTTCTCTTGTTGGACGAAGTGGAGAAAGCATCAGAGGAGATAGAATACACGCTGCTTGAAGTGCTGGAGAATTTCAGCATTTCCATTCCGCAGTATGGTACCGTGACCTGTCCAGAAGAGATGCGTCCAATCGTATTTCTCACATCTAACCGCTACAGAGATCTGTCGCAGGCATTGAAACGTCGTTGCAACTATCTTTACATTAAGCAAAAGACAGCCGAAGAGTTGAAAGAAATACTTCAAATGCAGAGCAGCATTGACCCGAAAATTGCAGAATCGGTAGCAAATTGTGCAAAACAGATTCGCTCTTTGCCGTTAAAACAGCAGCCTTCCATTTCAGAACTGAGTGAGTGGGCAAAGTATCTGTCTACGTTGAATAGTGATGAACTTGAGGAAGAAACGCTTAAAGCGTCTCTCTGTATGATTGCGAAAAACAAGGAAGACCGTCAGACTATGGAAAATGCAAAACTGTTCTAATGGAGGAATGCGATGCAAAAAGATATTCTTGATTTCCTTTCGGAATTTGCTGTTTTTCTCCAAGATCATAAATTTGCAGTTTCCGAGAGTGCACTTGCACATCTGCTAAGATCAGTGGAAGCAGCCGGAGTGGATATCACAGAGGAAGATGAAATGTTGTCCGCACTTTCTGTCTGCCTGGCAAAGACAGGCGAGCAGGTAGCAAAGATGAAAGCGTTGTTTCGAGAGTTTCTGAGCAAAAAAACAATCCCGCAAAGGGAGGAACAAAAGGAAAAAGAGAAGCAGGAGAAACGAAAAGAACTGGACTTATTCGTGTCTGACGCTCAAAAACAGCTGGAGAATTTGAAAAAACAAAAAGAACGAATTCGAAAGAATTTAATTCAAAAGGCACATGAGAATGAGCCGAAACCAAAGGTAAGCAGAAAAGCACAGACACAGTTAAAGAAATTGTCGGAAACAAAAACAAAGTCTCAAAAGCAGATAGAACAAGCTAAAAAAATGCTTTTAGGTGAACTGCCATGGGATGAGAAACAGGCAGGTTGCTTATATCAGACATTGATGAAGCAGGCAGAGAAAAGTCTGTACGATGGAGATTTGGAACAGGCAGACGCAATGATGGATATCAGTAAGGAACTAAGTTCTGCTATCACAAAAAGGCAAAAGAATATGGCTGAGTTGGAGTCTGCAATCAGTCAGGCACAAGAAGAAACGGACCAGCAAATCAAAAAGCTGCAGCGTCAGATGAAGGATGAACAGCGACGCTATGAGGACACGTGCAGAGAACTGGATCGTGCTTTTGAACAAATGAAAAGAGGCATGGATAGTTCAAATGATTCGCTAATAATTAAGTCGTCTTCCATGATCCATCGTGCAGATTTCATCGGCGGCGGAAGTATACAAACGATGAATGCAGAGTTTGTGAGACTTAGCGAGAAGCCGTTTAAAAAGCTGACGGAAGCAGAAAAAAATCAAATGCGCGAATACCTGCGCCAGAATCTTCTGGCATTTAAGACGCGTATGACCAGAAATATTAACAGCAAAAGGCGCCTGTCTCTGAATCTGGAAGAGACAATGCGAGAGTCTATTCGCACCTGCGGACAGCCCATCAACCTTATATATAAGCAGCCACGGCGCAGTAAGGCCGATCTGGTTCTCATTTTGGATGTGTCCGGTTCCTGCAAGGATGCCTCGGAGATGATGCTCACCTTCATAGGGCTTTTGAAAGAGGCCTTTCCACGAGGATGCAGTGCATTTGCTTTTGTCAATTCTCTTTATGATATTTCAAGGGTTTACGATACGGAATATGTTGATAATGCTGCAAAACAGATTCTTACGATGATTCCGCGCAGCGGGCAGTACTCAAACTATGAGCGACCATTGCGGAGTATGTGGAAAGAGTACCGCAATCGCATCAGCAATGATAGCATGATCATCTTTATTGGCGATGCAAGAAACAACAAAAACGATGCTGGGGAGAATTATATAAAAAACATCTGCCGAAAGGCGAAATGTGCGTATTGGTTAAATACGGATGATCGTAAAAAGTGGGATCAGGGCGATTCCATTGCCTCTGTATATGGACACTATGCAGCAATGTATGAGATAAGAAATATCCGACAATTACTGGGATTTCTTTCTGAAATGAAGTAATTGCCAGGTCAATAAGAGAAGAAAGGAGGATGGCTGTCTGCAGGATGGCAGATCGCCAGAAAAGCAATATGAGAACGCCAGAAAAATGGATCAATGTAGACGAATCATTTGAAAAAAAATATCCGTCACTGTACCAGACAATCACACAGATGCCAGAATTTATTGAGCACAACAAAAAAGCAGAGGCCGGCATCTCAAAAGTTGGAAATGTAAAGCTTTTGTGGGCTTTGCAGGTGCAGACGATCTTGACAAAACAAGATCTCCTGAAATCGGTATCGTTGCAGAAGGACTACGTACAGTATGCGTCAGACTTTGGAAAAACAGTTCCAATAAATGAAGTACAGAGAAATAAATGGGGACGATGGCTTTCGACCTCAGAGGTAGAAACGCAGATATTGCCGCAGCTTCGGGAGCATATTCGTCAAAAATTAGGTAAACCAGATTGGAAATTCCAATTGGATGTTGAAAATATTGGAAAGAAAAAAGAAATTTATCATATATGGTTGAATGCAGATGAACTACCGGTTGTGTTAGAAAGGAAGATAGATTGTACACGATTGGGATTGTGTACGGACATAGATGAAGTACAGTCTTATCTTTTAGAGCTGACTGATGAAATAATTGAAGATGTCCGCAAAGAGCAAGCAGCCAGGCAGCGCCAACAAATGAAAGACTTGATTCGAGATTACTGGGAAGAGATTGAAAGAAAGGGGCAGGAATGCGTAAATGCGTATTTGAGCCAGGTGTGCAGGAACAATGCCAAATTTGAGGGAACCTTGCATTGCAACAAATATGAAGACAAAAGAGTAGATATCACAGTCTCGCACCTAGGAATGAAGTTCATTTGCGATACTTTTTCAGGCAAATCCATTGCATCTTTTTTTCAGGAGCCGACATGGATAAAATCATATCTAACGATTACAGAGCGGAACGACAGATTATGGGATTTAATTTGTGTAGATTGGGATGCTGCGACTGAAGCAAAACTAAAAAAGTTTGTAAAAAAACTGGAACAGGAAGTAAAAGAAGGCATTCCATTAGCTCCATCCACAAGTCCAGTATCATACAAGCGTGAGTTGGATGACAAGGTAAAGGAATATAACAGTTGGGCGATTTCATGGCTGGATGGCTTTAGTACAGGAATGGAGAAGGCTGTTGATGGAAAACTGTATATTGAGCAGCAGAAAGTAATTTTTACAAATGAAGCCGGCAGCATTACGGTTAACGGAAAGGGTTCGAAGTATACGGCATCGGAACAATTTAAAAAGTACCAGCTATTAAAGAATACCAAGCTCCGTGAACGCTGCAGACAACATGCCATTGAAGTTTTTTCAGGATTTGGACGCATTAAATGCAAATCAAAGAATGCGGGAATCTTAAACGGGGACACAAAGCTTACCTTCCATATGGCTGGTATTCCGGCATTTTCATATTTGTATAAGACTGCCTCTTATCAGCAATCTGTTCCCGAATGGAAAAAGACACTGCAAAGGAATGTGAAACAGATTAAGATGTTGGCAGCAGCCACCAAAGAAGAACGGAAAAATGAGCTTAAAAAGCAATATCATCTGTATCTGGATTCTTATCTTGCACGCGATATTTTTGAGTGTGTTTCCAAAAATGAAACTTATATTACACAAAATGCAGTGGTGCAGTTAATGCGCGGTACCAAAGTGACATTGAATGCCAACGTTCTTGAATCACGTGGGCATGGATTCTACAGCTTATACAGTGCAGATGAGGTTTCAGACATGGTAACAGAGATGCTTGATTCAGAAATACTGATGTCAAAAGAGATTAAAGGCACATACGGCTATTTCTACATTTTGAAGATACCTCAAAAGACACGGCAGGAGTTGGAAGAACTGAATACCTTGATGGGGGATGAGCAGAGTAGTTGGACAGAGACAAAGCAAGAAGAAGTACGCAAGAACCTGCGTGATGGCATAGCAATCTCAGATTCAAAAGCAGAGAGATTTTTGAAATACGAAATTTTGAGAAAAGAAAAAAGTCCCAGCACCTATATGGATCTGATAAATCTGGCAAGTAATCCAATTGTTTTGGTTTTGCATGAGTTAGAAGTGCGAAAATATTTTGCAGATGCACCAGAAATGATAATAAAATTTGTAAAGCTGCGATATAAGAATGCAAATACGCATGAGAAGAAAGTGGTAAAGCAATTTTTCTTGTGTTGAAAAACAGTCAGATAAGTGGTATACTTGTATAAAATGAAGATGGGAAGGAGTAAATTTTATAATGAAAGCGGTAACGTTTGGAGAAATTATGCTGCGCCTTAAGACACCTGAATATCTTCGTATCGTGCAGGCACAGAATTTTGAAGCAAGTTATGGCGGGGCGGAGGCAAATGTGGCAGCAGGACTTGCCATGTTAAAAGAAGAAGCAGCATTGGTTACGAAGCTTCCCGATAATCCAGTTGGTCAGGCAGCATTAAATGAGCTTCGCCGTTACGGAACGGATACCACTCATATTTTAAGAGGCGGAAAACGTCTTGGCATTTACTATTTTGAAAAGGGGAATAATATTCGTCCTACAAATGTGGTGTATGACCGCGCTGACAGTGCATTTGCCTGTTCAAAGCCAGACGAATATGACTGGGATCAAATTCTGGAAGATACTGATATTTTCTTTTTCTCTGGAGTAACGCCGGCAGTCAGTGAGAGCGTCAAGGAAACGGTTTTGGATGCACTTCGATGCTGTAAAAGAAAGGGAATCGAGGTAGTCTGTGATTTAAATTATCGCGCTAAGATGTGGGATAAAAATACAGCCCAGTGCGTTATGCGAGAGCTTATGCCATATGTAACACTTTGCATTGCAAATGATGAAGATTTTGAAGCTTCTCTTGGAATTCATGCATTTGATGGAGACATGTCAAGAGGAATTGAACAGATTGATACATATCGAGAGGGAATGCAGGAAATTACAAGACAGTTTCCAAATTGTAAAGCAGTAGCAAGTGTGCTTCGCAGTATGTATACAGTTGAAGATGGAGATTGGATGGCCATTTATCTGATTGGTGATCAGTTTTATGAGACGCCAGTACATCATGTACATAGTTTAGAAGCGGTAGGAGCAGGAGATGCATTTGCTGCAGCACTGATTCATATGCTGAAAAAGAAAGAAAATCCACAGTATACGATTGATTTTTCAATTGCAGCCAGTGTATTGAAGCTGATGATTCAACATGATTTTAATATTGTAACAGAAGAAGATATTATTCGTGTTATGAAATCAAATGATGTAAACTTGCAGCGCTAATAAAATTGGCTCCAAAAAGATATCATAACAAACAATATAACACAAAAGTAGCATAACTTATAAAACAAGAAAAATACTACCATAATAGGATAGCATATAAGAGAGGAGAAAACATGAAGCTTGCAGAAGCATTACAGGAAAGAGCAGATTTAAATAAGAAAATTGAGCAGCTTCGTTCTCGTATTACGAGCAATGCATTGATGCAGGAAGGAGTTTTGCCAGTAGAAGATCCAGAACAGCTTTTAAAGGAACTCGATGAATGCCTGAATCAGCTGGAAAAGTTGATTATCGTAATTAATAAAACAAATATGGCAGTTGTATCAGACGGTGAATTGCTGTCAGATCTGCTTGCAAAGCGTGATGTTTTGAAATTGCGTATTGCAAGCTTTCAAAATACAATTTCAATTGCAAGTAATCTGTGTTTTAGATCACGCGGCGATGAAATTCGCCAATTATCAGCAGTTGATGTGAAGGCACTGCAAAAAAAGGTAGATGCCTTGAGTCGCGACTATCGAATATTGGATAATCGAATTCAGGCAGCAAACTGGACAGCAGATCTGATAGAAGAATGAAAAGATTGTAAGGTAATTAGAAACAGCAAAAAATAAGATAAGATAGCGGTAGCTGTGTGAGTGAATATCAGCTCAGCTGCAGAGCACAAAGCAGCAAAACATACAGAAAATAGAGAGGAAAAACATGTGAGGGAGAGCAGTATAAAATCATTGTAATCTCCAGCATCGTTACATGCGCATAGAAATTCTTTATCGTTACTACCAGATATTAACACACAGTGAGGGTGGGAGAGGGGCTTTATCGAATCTAATTTTTGTGATAATAAGCTGTGACATCGAAGTATTATAAGATGTCACAGCTTATTTTTTGTTAAAAGGTATTGATAGTTTTCTCTTTTGCAGGAATATTACTTGAACAAACTTCGCCAGATTATGTCGTATGTCGGACGAGGTTTTCTGCGAAAAATGGATAAATAAAAAAATGCTACTGGATATATAATAACATAAAAGTAGCATAACTTAAATAGCATAAAATTTTCCACCCAGAACTTTCCCTTCAAAACAACATTTCTAACACACAAAAAAGCAAAAAAAAAGAAGAGGAAAAACAATTCGTATTCCTCCTCTTTTTCGTTAAAAAAGCAAAAAAAAAGAAGAGGAAAAACAATTCGTATTCCTCCTCTTTTTCGTTTATACAAAATTAGTCATTAGACATACCACTCACAAGAACTTTTTCTTTTGCGGCATTCTTTTTGTCATTTTCTTGCTGTTGTTTTTCAGCAGCTTCTTTACCAAGAGCAAACGGAATTTTATCGCTTCCGATAAACTGGACAAAACGAAAATCATGTACATTGTGGCGGATGATCCAGTCAATATATGTCATGAAATAATGAGCAGTTAACAAATAGCCCATTGCATTCATATGACCGCAGAAATACTTACTACGAAACTCATCATCATATTTCGGAGCCTCATGATACAAGTCAATTACGTAACAGTTTTTCAAATAATCAGCAATTTCATGAAGTGCCTTTGCGTGTGATTCCTCTTTCCAGTTTCCAGTACCTTCATCTGGCATTGTTACCAGAAAAAATTTGGTGTGAGGCTGCATCTTCTGAATACGCTGGATAATCTTTGCGTACCAGCCAACAAACGTATTTGCATTCTTATTATAATCTTCAAGACAAATGTCTGTTTTTGCTGAACCGACATTTCCTTCGTACAGATCATTTAAGTTATTTTTACCCTTTAAATCATTTACACCGAGCGCAATGATATAACCCTGCTTTAAATTAAATGGGTCAAACAAGTGTGCAATATCTGCATTTGGTCCGTCCTGCTTGTCTGCTTCCTGATACATATGAAAAGCAGTCATACCACCGCGCGAAAAGTTCGTTACTGAAATACCAGTGATGCGCTCAATTTGCTTACCCCAGGAGTATTCATAAAAGTCCCAGTAGCCTTTTTGACCATTATCCCAATATTCAAATTCACCACTCGCAAGACTGTCTCCAATGCAGCCAATTGTGCGAAAGATGTTCATCATGCCTCCATCTCGAATTATATTCTGCAGTGGGCAATCTTCAAAATCTTCATGTGTACTCATAATAAGCCTCCAACTTGTAATTATCCAGATAAGCATAAAATTATTTTTTATGCATTCTGAATAGTAAATTTAACTTTATTATAGACAACTATATTCTAATGTCAATTACAAATATTGTGTTCTTTATTTTTTATCAAAAGCCTTTAACAGTTCATTTTGCAATGCCTCAATTTTCTTATCTTTTTCTATACGCACTTCATTAAGTTCTTTTTGATGTGCTTGTGATAATTCTAAACGAAGGGACAGCAGTGCGGTTTTTGCTTCCTGAAGGGCAGCCTGATCAGAAAGCTGTCTGGTCTGCATATCAAAGAGTTGTTTTTGAAGAGCAGCAATTTCTTCATCTTTTTCCTTTCGGATTGTTTCTTCTGCTTTATGTATTTCTTCTTTTTTTAATAACTCAGCTTCATAAGCAGCTTTCTCTTTTTCGGAAATAGCTTTGCGTAATTCTTCTTCAAATGCTTGTTTTTCCTTTCTGGAAGAAGTCTTTTCATCTTCCAATTGCTTTTCAAGCTCATGGAAGCGTGCCGCCATCTGGTTATATTCTTCTTTCTCTTTTTCAGTCTGCTTTACCTGAGAAAGAAGTACCTCATTCATTGCCTGCTTTGCATCAACTTGTTCGTTAGCAGCAGCCAGTGACTTTTCCAACCGTTCTATTACAGCTGTCAATTCTTTATTTTTAGCCTGAAATTCGACAGCTTCTTTTTGCGCATTTGTCTTTTCAAGTGTAAGTTCATTTACCATGCGATCACGCTGGTTTCTAAGCTCTTTTATTGTCTTGGCATTTTCTTCAAGCTGATTATGAAATTCACCGCGGATTCGATCATCAGATGATGATACGGCACGTAAGGCCTCTAAATAAAGACGAACAAGTGTATTTGCATACTGCTCGAATGTTTCTACATTTTTTTCTTGATCAGATGCAGCCACTGTCGCCTTTTCTTGTTCAAGCGAATAGGTATCCATCAGTGTATTAAATACACGATCCTTATTGCCTCCGATTGAAGCTGATAGTAATTCCAAGCGTTCCTTTGTCTCATCTGAGATACGAAATGATTTGATTCCAGTCATGATAAGCCTCCTGTTTTTAATCTATATTTCTATTGTAATACATAATGTTTACTTTGTAAAGTACACGTTTACATTTATATTAAAATAAAGTACGTATAATGAATATTATACGAACTTTTATATCGAAAAGCACTTTAAACTGAATAAGAATTTTATTAGAAAATAGGAGATGTATTACAGAATGGCAAATAAGAAATCACTTGCTCTAACCAAGGAGCAATATGAAAATTTGATTGGATCGATGAGAAAAGGAGGTAATACTTTTAGGGCAAATGATAGGATTGCGACAGCACTTGTCCTAGAAGCAAACCTTGGACTTAGAATAGGAGATATTTTAAAGCTTAGACTGCAGGATATTGTGTTGGATGGAGGACGGTATCGCCTTGATATTACAGAGGAAAAAACACAGAAAAAGCGTATATTTACAGTCCCACAGCCGATTTACCAGTATCTGAGAGTATATTGTATTGATCACGACATAAAAACAGATCAGACTATTTTCCCGATTACTGAGCGTACTATACAAAAATATCTTGCAAAAGTGACATCTGAACTCGGATATCCTAATATTGGCACTCACAGCTTTCGCAAGTTTTTTGCAACGGAAATTTATGTAAACAACAATTATAATATCATTCTTGTACAGCAGCTTTTACAGCACAGCTCTGCGGCTATTACGCAGCGCTATATCGGTATTTCAAGTAAGGAATTAGAGGATGCACTGGCAGGCCATATTGAGCTTTTATAAAAATTAAAAGGCTGTTTTGATGCTCATACATACAAACACCAAAACAGCCCTCTGCATTATTTATTTTATTCCATGTTTTAATATAGGATTTTATTTAGTGAGATGTATTGTCGCGCTTTCTGTTCAGGTAAATATCCAGCTTTTCCTTCATATTTTCCGGAATTTCCTTGGAAACAGGACAATGCTTTGCACATGCCATATGCTCAGTAAATGCTGTGATAAAAGCAACATCCTTTGCCATATGCTCCGCCTTCATGACATCCATTGTGTCATATCGATTGTGGATGGTGGCTGTATTTCCAGATGCAATACGTGCAAAAGAAACAGCAGGAATACCCTTATCAGCGAATGGAGTAGAGTCACTAGAGTAAACACCCTGTCTTGCAGCCATTCCAAAACCTGTCTCAGAAGCAAGGTATTCAATATAGTGAACAAGCTTTTCTTCAGAAGTACAGCAGGCAATAAACTTACCCATGATACAGCCGATCATATCCAGATTGATATTTAAAACAGTCTTCTTTAAGTCCTCTTCATGACCTGCAACATATGCCTTAGAGCCAAGAAGACCTCTTTCCTCACTGCCGCACCATAAGAAGCGAAGGCTATAGTGATGCGGATGCTGTCTAAAATAATCTGCAATACCAAGAAGACCAACACTTCCGGACATATTGTCGTATACACCCTGTGACAGAGGGGTAGAATCATAATGTGCACTCAAAATGATCATCTCATCAGTTTCACCAGGAAGATCTAAAATTACATTATGAGAATCACCCATCCATTCATCCTGATTTAAAACAATTTTTGCATTAGCTGCATTCTGATTTACTAGCTTGATTGCAGATTTTGCATTGATATTGACACAAGGAATTTTTTTGTTGTCACTTCCTTCACGCACAAAGCTTCTGAGCTCACGAAGATCAATATCTTCATCTGCATAGTTTGCATTTCCATCATATGTAATAATGCCAACAGCGCCATTTTCAATTAAATCGCGATAGCCCCAGTAGCCAACACCGCCGTCGAGCATAACAATCTTTCCCTTACACTGAGCAAGTGAGCAGGCATCAGTATTTGGCATATAATAAAATGGTGCTTCAACAGTACCGCTTCCAGCACAGCGATATCCCTTGCAAGGAATTTCTTTGCCATCAACAGTCAGTACTGCTTCGTGGATATCACACATTTCAACCTGAAATGCCTCCAGACAAGTTTCAAATCCCATTTTTTTACAGCATTCCTGAAGATAAATTGCACAATCTGCTTCCTCTTTTGTGCCACTGATACGTACATGCGCCATATCCTTAAGGATATGCATCATTTCTTCCTGATAATTTTCTGTAAACAAGGCCATTTTTTCCCTCTTTTCTGCAACGCCTTCTTTTTTTTAATAATTTACGCGTATGCTTGTTTTTGTATTGCCACAAAGTCCATTATAAGAGCTGAAAAATATAAAGTCAAGCATTGACAAAAAGTGCTGCACATAAAAAATAATCTTACAGAATAGAGTGGTAGCAATCAGATGCATATAATAAGGAAGTAAGGCTTGAGCAAAAAAATCAAACATGGATTTACAATCATTGCCCTCTTTTGTACTGTTTTTTTAATGGGTCGTGGGGCAGGCTATTTGCAGGAAACAGCTGCTGCCGTGTCATATTCAGAAAACTGGGGACTTGGCTTTGGTGCATCAGGTACACAGCCAACAGGAAATGCCTCTGCTAAGGAGCTCGCAGAATACGATGCTTTTTATATTGGAAATGCAGATGAAAAAACAATTTATTTAACATTTGACTGTGGTTATGAAAATGGAAATACTGGTGCAATACTAGATGCGTTAAAAAAACATAATGCAAAGGCAACCTTCTTTGTAGTTGGCCATTTTTTAGAGTCTGCATCTGATCTGGTGAATCGTATGGTGCAAGAAGGCCATACAGTAGGAAATCATACATATCACCATCCTGATATGTCCTCTATATCAACAATAGAAAGCTTTAAAAAAGAACTTGATGATGTACGCAGTCTGTATAAAAAGATAACAGGGTTGGAAATGGCATGGTATTATCGTCCACCGCAGGGAAAATACAGTACACAAAATTTAAAAATGGCGCAAGAATTAGGTTATAAAACATTTTTCTGGAGTCTTGCCTATGTGGATTGGAATGCTGACAATCAGCCAACACATGATGAAGCATTCTCCAAACTAATTCCAAGAATCCATCCTGGTGCGATTGTACTTCTGCATAATACCTCAAAGACAAACGGTGAAATTCTAGATGAGCTTTTAATAAAATGGGAGGAAATGGGATATTCCTTTAAAACACTTGAAGAATTTTAGAAAGAGCTTGATATTTAATGCAATTTTTGTTATACTTTTTAAGTATTAGGCGCGTAGCCTCGATCCACGGCTGTCAGGGAAAATCTCTCTGGCAGCCGTTTTTTTTGATTAAAATTCAGAAAGGAGCAGCATATGTTCAAAAAAATTTTTCCTCTGCTTCGCGATATTGCAATCGTGATCGGCGGAAACATCATTTATGCCTGCGGTGTCGCCTTTTTTATTCTTCCAGGCGGATTAATCACAGGAGGAACAACAGGAATTGCCCTGTTTATTCAACATTTGTTTGGTGTTCCCATTTCCACCTTCGTACTCTGCTTTAATGCGGTGATGTTTTTTATGGGACTATTAGTACTTGGCCGCAAATTTGCCGCGACAACCATTTTGTCTACATTTGTATATCCGATTGCACTTGAGATGATACAGCGCTTATCAAACGGATTTGTCATAACAACTGATCCCGTTCTTTGTACTGTATTTGGTGGATTATGTATAGGAGCTGCGATTGGAATTGTTATTCGTACAGGCGCTTCAACAGGTGGTATGGACATTCCTCCTCTTGTATTGAACAAGCTGTTTCGTTTGCCAGTATCCGTAACGATGTACTTGTTTGATTTCGTGATTTTAATTTTACAGGCATTTTCATGTACAGGAGAAGAAGTACTATACGGAATTTTACTAATTTTGATTTATACGATTGTTCTGGATAAATGTCTAATGATAGGAACAGAAAAGGTTGAGATTAAGGTAATCAGTCATGAGCATGAGAGGATCCGTCAGGAAATTTTACAGGAAATCGACAGAGGCGTCACCATTTTAAATGGACAGACTGGTTATATGAGAGAAAACACAGAGCTTGTCTTAAGTGTAGTGTCCAGCCGTGAGGTGGGACGTGTCAGAAAACTTGTCCACAGCATTGACAGCAGTGCATTTTTAATCATCAGCCGTGTAACAGAAGTGCGCGGCCGCGGATTTACTCAGGAAAAAGAATATAAATAATTGTCGGAATAGGTAACTTTATGTGAAATTAGCAGGAATTGGAACTTGTTTTGATTTGTTTTGTTGTGTAATATACTGATTGATAAGCTTAGTGTGTCAAACAACTAAAGACTTTGAATTTTTATAATAGGAGGATATACCACATGGTAGAGACAAATATTGCAAATAGTCAGCCAGTAAGCGATGAGTACCTGGAAAAAATGAATGCATATTGGCGTGCTGCCAACTATCTGGGTGCTGCTCAGCTGTATCTGCTTGATAACCCACTGTTACGTGAGCCGCTGACAATGGAGCATGTAAAGAAGAAGATCGTAGGTCATTGGGGAACAGTTCCGGGACAGAACTTCGTGTATGTTCATTTAAATCGTGTAATCAAGAAATATGATCAGGATATGATTTTAATTTCAGGTCCTGGACATGGTGGAAATTTCTTTGTAGCAAATACATATCTGGAGGGTACTTACAGCGAAGTTTATCCGAATATCGGTGAGGATATGGATGGATTAAAGAAGCTGTGCAAGCAGTTCTCATTTCCAGGTGGTATCTCCAGTCATGTCGCTCCTGAAACACCAGGATCCATCAATGAAGGTGGTGAACTTGGTTATTCCATGGCACATGCATTTGGTGCTGTATTTGATAACCCAGATCTTATTGCTGCATGTATAGTTGGTGATGGAGAGGCTGAGACAGGTCCTCTTGCAACATCATGGCAGTGCAACAAATTCTTAAACCCAATTAATGATGGTGCCGTTCTTCCAATTCTTCATCTGAATGGATATAAGATCAGCAATCCTACCATCTTCGCACGTAACACTCATGAGGAAGTAGAGCACTTCTTTGATGGATGTGGTTGGAAGCCATATTTCGTAGAAGGCAGTGATCCGATGGAAATGCACAGAAAGATGGCAGATGCTCTTGATCAGGCAATGGACGAGATCAAGGCAATCCAGAAGAATGCCCGTGAAAATAATGATACAACAAGACATAAATGGCCAATGATCGTTCTTCGTACACCAAAGGGATGGACAGGACCAAAGGTAGTTGATGGAAAGCAGATTGAAGGTTCCTTCCGTGCTCATCAGGTTCCGATTATGATGGATCAGCCTGAGCATCTTCAGATGTTAAATGACTGGTTAAAGAGCTATCATCCAGAAGAACTGTTTGATGAAAACGGCAGACTGATTCCAGAATTAAGAGAATTGGCACCAAAGGGTGACAGAAGAATCGGTTCTAACCCACATGCAAATGGCGGAAAGCTTCTTAGAGATCTTCGTCTTCCAGATTTCCGTAAGTATGGCATTGATGTGCCAAAGCCAGGTGCTGTTGAGGCACAGGATATGATCGAGCTTGGAGGATTTGTAAGAGATATCTTCAAGATGAATGATGATTCTAAAAACTTCCGTATTTTTGGACCAGATGAGACTATGTCAAACCGTCTTGGCAAGGTATTTGAAGTTACAAATCGTGACTGGAACGATGAAAAGTATGATACAGATGAGTTCTTAGCTGCTGATGGCCGTGTTATGGACTCTATGTTAAGTGAGCATATGTGCGAGGGATGGCTTGAGGGTTATCTGTTAACAGGACGTCATGGATTCTTTGCAAGCTATGAAGCATTTATTCGTGTTGTAGATTCCATGTGTGCTCAGCATGCAAAGTGGTTAAAGGTTTGCAATCAGCTGCCATGGAGACAGTCTATTGCATCTTTGAACCTGATCCTTTCCTCAAACGTATGGCAGCAGGATCACAATGGATTTACTCATCAGGATCCAGGCTTCTTAGATCATATCGCAAATAAGAAAGCAGATGTTGTTCGTCTTTATCTGCCGCCAGATACAAACTGTCTGTTATCATGCTTCGATCACTGCATCAGAAGCCGTGATTACGTAAACGTACTTGTAACATCCAAGCATCCAAGACAGCAGTGGCTGACCATGGAGCAGGCTGTAAAGCATTGCACACAGGGTATCGGCATCTGGGAGTGGGCAAGCAATGATCAGGGCTCTGAGCCGGATATCGTTATGGCTTGCTGCGGTGATACACCAACACTCGAGACATTAGCAGCTGTTACGATCTTAAGAGAGGCAATTCCAGAGATCAAAATTCGTGTTATCAATGTTGTCGATCTTATGAAGTTAGAGCCGGCAACTGAGCATCCACATGGTCTTACTGATGCTGATTATGATGCTTTGTTCACAAAGGACAAGCCGATTATCTTCGCATTCCATGGTTATCATACACTGATTCATGAGTTAACCTATACCAGAACAAACCGCAACATCCATGTTTACGGCTACAAAGAAGAGGGTACCATCACAACACCATTTGATATGCGTGTTCAGAATGAGATCGACCGCTTCCATCTGGTAAAGAATGCAATCCAGAATCTGCCACAGTTAGGAAATCGTGGTGCTTATCTGATTCAGAAGATGAATGATAAATTAGTAGAGCATAAGCAGTATATCCATGAGTATGGTATTGATATGCCAGAGATTCGCGACTGGAAGTGGAACTTGTAATTATTAAGAGCGTAGTGGAATCGAGGTGCGGCTCTGAATAATTACGATTATAAATCAAATAAAAAGAGACAGGGAAGTATTATAGTCTTTCCTGTCTCTTTTTTCTATATTGAGCCGGCGTACAATTGTTTCGCTCTATGAATATACGGTAAAAATATCCCTTGTTATGATATCCGACCTCTTCAGCAATCTGTTCAATAGTATTATTTGTCTCGGTAAGCAGCAGTTCTGCACGTTCTAAACGAAGCATCTGCAAATACTCGATATATGTCATTCCTGTTTGAACCTTCAAAAGACGATTAAAATAATCTTCATAAAAATGAAATTCCTGTGTCAGCATCTGAATTGAGATATGATTTAAGTGAAGCTTTATGAAATCAGTAAGCTGATTAAAAAGAATGACATTCATACGTTGGCGCTGCTTTTTAGAAAGTGAAAATTCATATTGGGAACCCAACATCTGAAAAACGCGTGTCATAAGTCCGCTGCAAATAATCGGTGTTGCAATGTCATGACGTGACAGCTCATATAATACAGAACGCAGCGTATCTTCCATATCTTGAATTACATGTGTTTCACGCGGTCGGAAGGTTAAAAACTGCTGTAATGCTTTTTGCTCCAATAGTGCCATATGAAGAAATGATGCAATATCTTCTGGTGCGGTATGATTATCACTGATACTTGTAAACATTGCATTTGTAATACCAAAGAATACAATCGTGCACTCATTTTCATCTAAAATTTCCTGATGCAGACAATTTTTATCAATCAGACAAAATTCACCAGGATGAAAAATATATTCTGTTTCCAGAATCTTCTGGTGATATTCGCCTTCCAAAACATAGAAAAATTCAAGATATTCGTGAGAGTGCAGCTGTGTGCGTGTTCCAGACAGGAAACTTCTTTCATAACAAAATGGGTAAGGTGTCGGAAGAATTGTAGCTGACAATAAATGACCATCATGAATATTCCAGAGGAGAGCAAATAAATGCTCATCCTCTGGAAGTGGAAATGGGCGAATGCCCTGTACACTTGATGAAGCTTCCGGCATAAGGATTCCAAAGCTGTCGTATGCCTGTGGAATCCTTACGTTATCAAAGCCCTTTGCTTTATAAATAATGTCTTTTACATATTGAAGCAGTGACATAATAATTATTTCTTCTTCTCAGCCTCTGCCAGCTTCATTGCGCGAACCTTTAAGGAAAGACCGAACAGGTTAATGAAGCCCTCTGCGTCATGATGATCATACATATCTCCAGTAGCAAAGGAAGCAATGCTTTCATTGTACAGACTGTATGGAGAAGTAGTTCCCTGCTTGATGATATTGCCCTTATACAGCTTAAGATTAGCAGTACCAGTTACATATTCCTGGCTCGCTTTGATGTAAGCGCGAAGAGAATCACATAAAGGTGTAAACCACTTGCCCTCGTAAACAATATCTGCAAAACGGTTGTCAACAGTCTTCTTGAATGCCATGGAATCACGGTCAAGAATCAGCTCCTCAAGCTGCTTATGAGCTGCCATAAGGATAGTTCCGCCAGGTGTTTCATAAACACCACGAGATTTCATACCAACAACACGGTTTTCAACGATATCAACGATTCCTATTCCGTTTGCACCACCAATCTTATTTAATTCAGTAACGATTTCAGAATACTTCATTTCTTTTCCGTTTAATGCAACCGGAATACCCTTCTCAAAAGAAATAGAAATCTCAGTAGCAACATCTGGTGCTTTCTCAGGAGATACGCCAAGAACAAGCAGATGATCATAATTTGGTGCCTGAGACGGATCCTCTAACTCCAGACCTTCATGGCTGATGTGCCACAGATTGCGGTCACGGCTATAGCTGTTATCAACAGAGGAGAATGGAAGATTAATGCCATGCTTCTTGCAGTATTCAATCTCATCTTCACGTGATTTCATATTCCAGGTTTCATTACATCTCCAAGGAGCGATGATCTTTAAATCAGGAGCAAGTGCCTTAAATGCCAGCTCAAAACGAACCTGATCATTTCCCTTTCCTGTAGCACCATGACATACAGCAACAGCTCCTTCTTTTCTTGCAATCTCAACAAGCTTCTTTGCAATAAGCGGACGTGCCATAGAAGTACCTAACAGATATTCATTCTCATATGTAGCGTTTGCCTGAACACATGGAGCAACATACTCATCGCAAAACTCATCTACTACATCTAAAATATAAAGCTTCTCAGCGCCAGAGAGCTTTGCACGTTCCTGCAGACCATCAATCTCGTTGCCCTGTCCTACATTAACACAGCAGCATACAACATCATAATCATAATTTTCCTTCAGCCACGGAATAACAGCAGTAGTATCAAGACCGCCAGAATATGCTAAAACAACTTTTTCTTTCATAATAGTATCTCCTCTGTTTTTTCACTTTTTGTTGAAAACCATATCAAAACGATATGCGTTGTTTGTTTTCTGTACACCACTATACAACATTACTTTTTGAAATGCAATAGGAAAAACAAAAAAAGTCAAAAAAGCTCTTGCATAAATGCAAATATATGCGTATAATACTGAATATTAGCCGATAACACAGTGTATATATTCAATTACTGTGTATAAAATTATAGCACATGACTATTTTATCATAGTAAAGTAAAATAGTGGATTATACTTGATTTGACCTCAAAGTGTGTTATACTTGGCATAGAAATTACAAAATTAAAGAAAGGATACAAAAATGGCAATTACAAAGATAAATGGAGGCGTAACAGCTCCAAAAGGTTTTTTGGCATCCGGATTAAATGCCGGCATTAAGAATCAGACAAAAAAAGATATGGCAATGGTTTTCAGCAGCACACCATGTGCAGCAGCTGGTGTATTTACCACAAATCTTGTAAAAGCAGCACCTGTCAAATGGGATAAGGAACTTGTAACAACATCTCCTTATGTACAGGCAGTCGTTGTAAACAGTGGTATTGCAAATGCATGTACAGGCGCAGAGGGGCTTGGCTATTGTGCAGATACAGCAGCAGAGGCGGCAGCAGCTTTAAACATTCCTAAAACTGCAGTTCTTGTCGCATCAACAGGTGTAATTGGCAAACAGCTTCCTATTGATAAGATTAAGTCTGGTGTAACAGCTCTTTCTAAGGTACTTGGAAGTAGCAGAGAAGATGCCAAGCTTGCAGCAGAGGCAATTATGACAACTGATACTAAGAGCAAAGAGGTTGCATGCACATTGGAATTAGACGGTAAGCAGGTTACAGTTGCAGGTATGTGCAAGGGCTCAGGCATGATTCATCCTAATATGTGTACTATGCTTTGTTTTGTAACAACAGATGTGGCAATTTCTCATGAGTTGCTTCAAAAAGCATTAAGTGAAGATGTAGTTGATACCTTCAATATGATTTCTGTTGACGGTGATACTTCTACAAATGATACTGTACTTGTAATGGCAAATGGACAGGCAGAAAATACACCAATCACAAAGGAAGGTGAAGACTACAAGACTTTCTGTGAGGCCCTTCATTTTATTATGCTTGAGCTGTCAAAGAAAATTGCCGGAGACGGAGAGGGCTGTACATGTCTGTTTGAGGCAACTGTAATTGGCGCAAAGGACAAAAATCAGGCACGAACAATCGCAAAGTCTGTTGTATGTTCTAGTCTGACAAAAGCAGCTGTATTTGGTCATGATGCAAACTGGGGACGTATCCTCTGCGCAATGGGCTACTCAGGTGCACAGTTTGATCCTGAAGTGGTTGATATCTGGTTAGAGAGCAAGGCTGGTACTATTAAAATCGTAGAAAACGGAATTGCAACAGATTACAGTGAGGAAACTGCAACAAAGATTCTTTCTGAGGAAGAAGTAATTGCAAAAATGGATATTAAAGAGGGAAATGAGACAGCAACAGCATTTGGTTGCGATCTAACCTATGAATATGTAAAGATCAACGGCGATTACCGCAGCTGATAAAAAGCTTGTAACAACGACTACCCATAAAAAAGAGGAGAACACAAAATGGAATTAGACAGCAAAATTATGGAAAAGGCCGCTACCTTGATTGAGGCACTGCCTTATATACAGAGATTCAACAGAAAGATTATTGTCGTAAAGTATGGCGGAAGCGCAATGGCAGATGAGGAGTTAAAGCGAAACGTCATTAAAGATGTTGTTTTGTTAAAGCTGGTTGGTTTTAAACCTATCATTGTGCATGGAGGAGGCAAAGAAATCAGCCGTTGGGTATCTAAAGTGGGCATGGAGCCGCGCTTTGTAAATGGACTTCGCGTAACCGATGCTGATACGATGGAAATTGCAGAGATGGTATTGAATAAGGTTAATAAAAGTCTTGTCTCTATGGTAAATGAGCTTGGAGTAAAGGCTGTCGGTATCTCTGGCAAGGATGGTCAGCTGCTTCGCTGTGATAAGAAGCTGTCTAATGGACAGGATATCGGTTTTGTAGGTGATATTAAAGAAGTAAATCCAAAGATTTTATTTGATCTTCTTGAAAAAGACTTTTTGCCAATCATTTGCCCAATCGGATTTGATGATAACTGTCAAAGCTATAACATCAATGCAGATGATGCAGCTTGTGCAATTGCACGTGCCGTTAAAGCTGAAAAGCTTGCATTTTTAACAGATGTTGAAGGTGTTTATGCAGATCCAAAGGATAAAGATACGTTAATCTCTGAGCTGACAACTGATCATATGGAAGAGTTGTTAAACAGCGGCAATATTGGAGGCGGTATGCTGCCAAAACTTCAAAATTGTCTTGATGCTGTATTAAATGGTGTATCAAGAGTTCATATCATGGATGGTCGAATTGCTCATTGCCTGCTTCTTGAGATCTTTACAAATAAGGGCATTGGTACCGCTATTTTAAAGGCAGGCGATGACCATTTTTACACACCTGACGAAAAGTAATTTATTTCACAGAAAGGCACTTTAATTATGGAAACACAGACAATTATTCAGACAGCAGAAAGCAGTCTGCTTCATACCTACAATCGCTTTCCGATCGTTCTTGATCATGGCGAGGACGTTTATCTGTATGATACTGATCAGAAAAAATATCTTGACTTTGCGGCAGGAATTGCTGTATTTGCACTAGGCTACAGCAATGACGCATACAAAACGGCAGTTAAAGAGCAGGTTGATAAGCTTGTACATACCTCTAATCTGTTTTACAATGAGCCAGCAGCCAAGGCAGCAAAAAAAATCACACAGCTGACAGGAATGGACCGTGTATTCTTTACTAATAGTGGAACTGAGGCAATTGAAGGAGCTATCAAGCTTGTTCGTAAATATGCCTATAATAAAGATGGACGCACAGATCATGAAATTATTGCCATGAAGCATTCATTCCATGGAAGAAGTATGGGAGCTCTTTCAGTAACAGGAAATGATGCTTATCAGGCACCATTCAAGCCGCTTATTGGTGGTGTTCGTTTTGCTGAGTATAATAACCTTGAAAGTGTAAAATCACTGATTACAGACCGTACCTGCGGTATTATCTTAGAGGCACTTCAGGGAGAAGGCGGAATTTACCCGGCATCAAAGGAATTTATGCAGGGACTTCGTGCCCTCTGCGATGAGCATGATATTTTACTTGTCTGCGATGAAATTCAGTGTGGAATGGGACGTACTGGAAATATGTTCTGTTATCAGAGCTATGATATCTTGCCAGATGTTGTCTGTGTAGCAAAGGCTCTTGGAAATGGTCTTCCAATCGGTGCATTTTTATGCCGTGAAGAATGTGCAGCACTTGTACCTGGCGATCACGGTTCTACTTATGGCGGAAATCCACTTGTGTGTGCTGCTGCTAATGCAGTTATGGATCAGTTTGAAGAATTGAACCTGACTGCGCATGTAAAAGAAGTGGGTGCATATTTGTATGAGCAATTAGAGCAGTTAACAGCTGAATTTGACTGTATTAAGGATCATCGTGGCATTGGACTTATGCAGGGAATTGAGCTTACAATTCCTGTAGGTGATGTGATCAAAAAGGCTCAAAAAGAGGGCTTAATTATTATTTCTGCATCAGGAAACGTAATTCGTTTTGTTCCGCCGCTTGTCATTGAAAAAAAGCATGTTGATGAGATGATTGCAAAATTAAAAAAATGTCTCCAGTAAATGCATGATTGTTCCTTTCGCGGATACACTCTTATTAAGCAGCAAAATCAATTGGAAAGTGTATCCGATGGAAAGTGAGGTATTATGTGGGGTATCATTCTTGCTCTTATTTCAGGGGCACTGATGAGTATTCAGGGGGTATTTAATACAGAAGTGACAAAGCAAACAAGCCTGTGGGTATCCACAGGCTTTGTCCAGTTAACAGCATTTTTCGTGTGCGTTATTGCGTGGCTTTGTACAGGACGTGAAAATGTGGCATTTCTTACAGAAGTTCGCCCATGGTATCTTCTTACTGGCGGTATTTTGGGAGCCTTTATTACGATAACAGTTGTTCAGAGTATGGGATCACTAGGCCCCGCTCAGGCTGTCATTATTATTGTAACTTCGCAGGTAGCAGTTGCATATCTGATAGAGCTGTTTGGCTTGTTTGGCAGCAGTCAGGCATCATTTTCATGGAGAAAAATCCTTGGACTTTTGATTGCCATTGCGGGGATCGTGTTGTTTCGATGGGAGAAGGCTTAAAATAAGAAAACGAAAGTTTTTCAGAAAATTGCAAAAGCCCCTTGCATACTGACGCATATTTTTGTAGAATGATAGTATCGGTGCAGCAGTATGCCTGCCGAAAGGCGGGATAGGATGAAAAAGACACATCAGTGGATGCTGTTTTTTCTTTTTCTGTTTTTTGTGTCTGAAATCTTGGCATGCACAAAAAAAGAAGAAAAGCTTGTCTTTTATCAGACAACACAGATACAAAAGATGGACGATTCCAAAGAGGATACGCAATTTTTTCAGGAAGAAGCACAGACAAGTCAGGTGTCCGAATCCAGTTTGCATGAAACAACACAAGCAGCAGTCGAGACGATTGCTGTTTATCTGTGCGGTGAAGTTTGTAAGCCTGGTGTCTATGTACTGCAGGCAGGATCACGTCTTTATCAGGCAGTAGAAGAAGCAGGTGGACTGACTGCAAATGCTCAGGCAGAGGCAGTAAATCTCGCCCGGATTCTTGCAGATTCGGAACAGATTTATATTCCAAATATTTCAGAATCAATCGACCAGATTGAAAACGAGACACAAAATGTCATATCATCTGCAGCAGCAGTTCCCTCTGCATCATCGGATGGCTTACTTAATATAAATCAGGCATCTGAATCTGAGCTGATGCAGCTTCCTGGGATTGGTCAGGTTAAAGCTGCGGCAATTGTGACATATCGAAACAGCAATGGTCCGTTTTCTTCTATCGAGGAAATTAAAAATGTACCGGGGATAAAAGAAGCAGCCTTTGAGAAAATCAAAGGCATGATTACAGTTTTTTAGGTAAGACAGAACAGGAGTGGCTCGAAGGTGGCAAAGATATTAGTGGTAGACGATGAAAAGATTATAGTAAAGGGCATCCGGTTCAGTCTGCTTCAGGATCAAATGGAAGTAGACTGCGCCTATGACGGAGAGCAGGCAGTCGAGATGGCAAGAAACACAGAATACGATGTGGTTCTTCTTGACGTAATGCTGCCAAAGCTTGATGGTTTTCAGGTGTGTCAGGCAATCCGTGAGTTTTCCAATATGCCTATTATTATGCTGACAGCAAAGGGAGACGATATGGATAAGATCCTTGGTCTTGAATATGGTGCAGATGATTATGTTACAAAGCCATTTAATATTCTTGAAGTTAAAGCACGCATCAAAGCCATTATGCGAAGAAGCAGCAATACTATGATTCATCCGCCGCAGCCACCGGAAAACAGTACAGATATTGTCACTGGTGATCTGCGTCTTGATGTTCAGGGCCGCCGCCTGTTTATTTTAGGCAGTGAGATCAATGTAACTTCAAGAGAATTTGATCTTCTTAAAATTCTAGTGCTTAATCCAAATAAAGTCTACAGCCGTGAAGAACTGTTAAACCTTGTTTGGGGGTATGAATATCCTGGTGATGTGCGTACTGTTGATGTACATATCAGAAGGCTGCGTGAGAAGATTGAGCGTAATCCAAGTGAACCGAAATATGTATTTACAAAATGGGGAGTGGGATATTACTATAAGGCATGATAGCAAAACGGGATCATAATTTTTTCTGGGGAAGCTTTCGCTTTCGTATATTTTTTCTTCTCATGATTATGGGATTGCTTCCGCTTCTTGCAGGCTCTGAGATGATTAAGCGTTCTTATCGAAGTTCCATTATTGATCAGAAGCTTTCGGAGCTGCGTTATACATGTCAGACTGTAGCAGGACAAATGAGCGGAAATTCTCTGGCGGAAGCAGTAGATGATGAGATGACACGGGAATTAAATTTCCTTGCGGAATACTGCGGTGGACGTCTTCTTCTTGTAGACAGCTCTTATCGTATTTTATTTGATACATACGGTGTAACGCAAAATAAATACTGCATTTCTGAGCAGATTATTGATACATTCAGCAGTCGTCCGTATGAACATTATTCACAAAAGACAGAGTATCTGGAGCTGGCTGTGCCGCTTCGGACAAAGACGATGCTCACAGATGGTGATGATAGTATTACAGGAGTGCTGCTTCTTAGCTCGTCTGGTGCTTGGATTGCCAAAATGATAAATTCCATGAATCGACAGGTCCTTTTGATTGAAATCACAGGCTCTATGATTTTGTTCGCACTTAGCTTTATTTTTGCTTGGACCAGTTCAACACCGTGGAAAAATCTTGTAACGACACTCAATCAGGTGCTTGATGGAAACCTCGATGTTACATTTTCGACAGAAGGCGGCTATAATGAAACAAAAGAGATCATTAATACATTTAATCAGGTATTGGAGCGTCTGCGTTCAATTGACCAGTCGAGACAGGAATTTGTTTCTAATGTCTCTCATGAATTAAAAACACCTATCACATCAATGCGTGTGTTAGCTGATTCGTTGATCTTAGGTGACAATGTGCCTGTTGATATTTATCGCGAGTTTATGCAGGATATTTCAGACGAGATCGACAGAGAAACAAAAATTATCAATGATTTGCTTACACTTGTTCGTATGGATAAAAATGCAACTGAGCTTAATATCAGCCAAGTTAATATTAATAATCTTGTCGAACAGATTTTAAAGCGCGTGCGTCCAATCGCAAAGACGCGTTCAATTGAAATCATTTTCGAAAGCTTTCGTCCTGTAACGGCAGATGTTGATGAGACGAAGCTTAGTCTTGCTGTTACAAATCTTGTGGAAAATGGTGTAAAGTACAACAATGACGGCGGATGGGTACGAGTATCTGTGAATGCTGATCATAAATATTTTTATATTAAGGTATCTGATTCAGGTGTGGGTATTCCAAAGGATGCGCAAACAAGAATTTATGAGCGTTTTTATCGCGTAGACAAGGCTCGTTCACGTGAGACTGGCGGAACAGGTCTTGGTCTTGCTATCACACAAAATGTAGTGAAGCTGCACCATGGTGGTATCAAGCTAAACAGTACACCAGGAGAGGGAACAACCTTTCTTGTTAGAATACCGCTCAAATATATTGAGTAAATTAAGTAAATGGAAAGGAAACAGAATATGAAGAAAAAATTAAATCTGGTGCTTTTTCTTTTGCTTTTATGTATGGCAGCTGGATGCGATAAAAAAACTGTATCAACAGATGGAATCCGTATTTACTATAGGGCTCTGTCAGAAAATGGCATTAGCTCCTATTATTATAAGCCGACAGGTACCGATCAGGAAACAGTTATAAATGAACTGTGGGCAAAGCTGATTAAAAGCGATACTGAAAAAGCACGTATAAGTCTTATTCCGTCTGATTTAAAGCTTGTGCGTTTTTCAGTGGAAAACAGCAGCCTTGGGCTTTATTTTGACAGTTCCTATCAAAATATGGACACTGTGTCAGAGCTTTTATTTAGGGCAGGTATAGTACGAACCTTCTGTCAGGTTGAAGGTGTGGAGTCGGTAACATTTTTTGTAGACGAAAAGCCACTTACAAATAGTTCCTTTGCACCTCTTGGTGCTCAGACAGCTTCTGATTATGTGGATATTATAGAAAGCGGACTTAGCAGTCAAAAAAAGACCACACTTACTTTATACTATGCAAATGAAAAAGGGGATGCTCTTGTAAAAAAGATTCAAAATGTTGTATATGAGAGTTCCTATTCCATTGAAAAAGATGTAATCAACCGCCTGATTCAGGGACCTTTTGAAGATGAATATTTTCGAACACTGCCTGCTAATCTGCAGGTGATCAGTATAAGCGTTAAAGACAAAATTTGTTATGTCAATTTTGATTCGTCATTTCTGACTGATGCGCTTTCTATTGATGGCAATTTGATTGTATATTCGATTGTAAATTCATTGACGGAGCTGCCAGATGTCCAGCGTGTTCAGATCATGGTGGACGGCGACAGCAATATCGTATTTCGCGATATATCACTGAGTAGTCCACTAGAAAGGAATTTAAACTATTGAAACGACCACTCCTTGTTCTTGTAGTTTTTTTTCTTGCAGGAGAACTTCTTTGTATAAAGAGCCTTATAATATCAATTATTTTAAGCGCCGGCATTTTGATGCTGGCGCTTATTTTTATGCTGATACAAATTGTATGCAAAAATGTCTTTTTCAAAAAAATGCCTTTCTTTTTGTGTATCTGCGCTTTTTCTTTTTTTACAGGGGCAGTCTGCTGTTTTAGCGCAAATGCACATAGTCATATTTATGATACACTTTTATCAATGCAGTACTCAAAAGAAAATACATTGGATGACGTGCTTGTCGAAGGCAACGTGACAAAGGTAGAGGAAAAATCGAAGCTTTGGATTTACTTAAAAAATGCCTCTATTAATAAAAAGGCAGCAGGGGAGGGTGTTATTGTGCAGATTCCTGTCTCGGCACATTCCAACCAAAAGCGTCCTCTTGCCGGAAGTAAAATTTCTGTTTATGGGAAATTATCATTATTTTCACAGGCTTCAAATCCAGGCGAATTTGATTCAAGAAGTTATTATCATAACTTAGGGTATGATTTTTGCCTTAGTGGTAAGACGTGGACACAAAAAGGTAGCCGATATGATCCCATTGCTGAGTGTCTGTGGCAGCTAAAAGATGCCATAAAGATGAGACTCTCACGGCTTTTAGAAGGAAATATTACTGATTATGGCATTTACTGTGCCGTGCTTTTGGGCGACAAAAGCGAATTAGACAAAGAACAGAAAGAACTTTTTAAAGATCAGGGAATAGCTCATATCCTTTCGGTATCAGGACTTCACATATCAGTAGTTGGACTAGCTGCATGCGGTTTGCTTATGAAATTAACAGGATCATTTGCCATTTCCGGTATAGTTGGAAGCATTATTGTCATTTTTTATTCTGCCTTTACTGGAAATGCAGTCTCGACGATTCGTGCTTGTGTTATGTATCTTATTTTAATGATCGGGCGACAAAAAGGCCGTATTTATGATATGCCGACGGCAGTGGCAGCAGCAGCCCTTTGCCTTCTTATTTTTCAGCCGCTTGCCATTTTTCAGGCCTCTATGCAGCTTTCATTTGGCGCAGTGCTTGGAATAAGCCTTGTTGGAGATATTTTTAAAAAAATTTTAATGCCTTCTTCTGATAAAACAACTGTAAGGATTAACCGCTTCTGCAGTGTTATGGGACTTTCTATTGCAATGCTTCCTGTGCTGTTATATCATTATTACCAATATCCTCTTTATGCAATTTTACTTAATCAGCTTGTCATACCTTTTGCTGGTATTTTACTTGTATCACCGGCCGTGGCACTTGTACTTTCTTTATTTGCACCTGCTTTTGGTGCAGTATGCTTAAAAGCAGGCCATCTTGTCATTTATTTTTACACTGTGCTTTGCAAACTTTCAAAAAGCCTTCCAGAATCAGCACAGTATACTGGAAGACCAGCTTTATGGCGAATTGTATTATATGTTACACTGTTATTCACAATAGGCATGGGAACTAGGCTTATATATGAGAAGCAAAAAAGAAAACAGACAGATGATGATAAGGAAAAAAGGAAAAAAAACAGACGCCGCTGTCAGATTGCTGCTGTTTTTCTTGCCACAGGCTGCTATATATTCGGCTGCGTTTTTTTACATGCAGATCACACAAACAAATTGGAAATTACTGTGCTTGATGTAGGTCAGGGAGATGGTATTTTTTTAATGCTTCCTGATCATACGACTATTCTTTCAGATGGCGGAAGCACGAGCAAATCTATGCTTGATACGTATGTATTAGAACCTTTTTTAAACTCACAAGGCATTCGCCGGATTGACTATGTTTTTGTATCGCATGCCGACAGTGATCATATTAATGGGATCATAGGATTGATTGAAAATGACGCAGATCGTATAGGAACGCTTATGCTGCCGCAGAGCCAGTCATCAAAAAAGCAGTTTGAACAGCTGTTAACAGCATCAAAAAAGAAGCAGATTCCCGTTAAGTGGATTTCAAAAGGAGATGTTTTTTCATTAAAAACGCTGCCAGATTTGTCTTTTGAAGTGCTGTGGCCGTCAAAAAGCGAAAAATCAGATGACACAAATGAATCATCACTAGTGTGGCGCCTTAATTATCATGATTTTTCTATGCTTTTTACAGGAGATCTTCCAGGCGACTGCGAGGATGAACTTATCAGCTTAAAGCCAGTAACTGTCTTAAAAGTCGCACATCACGGCTCTGATTATTCAACAACTAAAACATTTCTGCAGCAAATAACACCGCAGCTTGCCGTGATTTCCTGCAGCGAAAATAATAGGTATGGTCATCCTGGGAAACAGCTTTTAAAACGCTTAGAAGAGGCAAAAATACCGTCAGTTTTGATTACAAAAGACTGCGGTGCAATCATAATACAAACTGACGGTTATCGTGTAGAAGTGGAAACTTATCTGGCAAAGCAGTCTTGATATTCGCTGTCTGTCAGTCCGGCACCATTTTTAGCAACAACATGGGCAGAAACCTTATTCGCCTGTGAGAGTGCCTCTGCCCAAGAGCAGCCATTTGCGCGGCTGGCCATGATCTGACCAATATGACTGTCTCCGGCACCAATTGTATCTGCAACAGTTGTCTTTATGCCATCAACCTCTGTTAAATTATCTTTTCCTGCCTCCAGACAGCAGGAGCCATCCTTACCTTTTGTGATAATTACAGTATTAGATGTTGCATTTTGAAGAATCTTTGCCGCCTCTAAAAGAGATACAGCGCTAAATTCATCTACTCCACATTTAAAATCAGAGACCGTTAAGCTGCTTAGCTCGAATGCTTCCTCATCGTTTATATGAAGAATAGGATTTAGATTATATAGGCGCTTCATTTTCTTTTCACCGATCTGTCGAATACGAGGACCTGGTGCAAAGAAGATCTGCGGACCGCGGTGCTGTTCAAGCCATGAAATTAGATCGTCACCTGTTGGCTCCTCGATTTCAAGGCCGCATACATAGATCATAGAAATCTGTGAAATGTCAATATTTTCCATCCACTCATGATTAAAGGTATATTCTGCACCATGCACCGATAAAAATGTACGTTCTCCGTTTTCGTCGACAAGACAGTAGCAGCAGCCATTTTCTGCATTTACATTCACATGAATAGGAAGTTTACGTGCCTGAAACGACTTTCTTATATAATCGCCATATACACCAGTTCCAATAGGTGTCACAAACATATACGGGACACCTGACTGACGTACAATATTAGCTGCGTTATAGGCACAGCCGCCAAGTGCGAGTGTCTGGCGCTTTGGCTGAATATCCTCTGCTGTTTTGGGTAGATGATCAATTTCAATGATTACATCGACACATGTACTGCCGATCAATAAAATTTTAGGCATTGATGATTGCATTAGGTAAATCTCCTTATATTTTTCTTTACTATCACAAAGAGATTATAATTCCTTGACGATGTAAAGTAAACACCATTTGCTTGATTGACGGCAAAAAGAATGATACAATAATACAAAAAACATTAATAGGAGTCTTTATGGAAAAACTCAGACAAGATATTCGTGCCAATCAGTTTGAGCGCGTATATCTTTTATATGGTGAGGAACGATATCTGGTTCAGATGTATAAGAATCAGTTAAAAAAAGCAATCATCGGCGATGATACGATGAATTTGAATCAATATACCGGGAAAGGTCTGCCTGTACAAGAGGTGGAAAATGCGGTAATGACAATGCCGTTTTTTGCAGACAGACGTTTGGTTCTGCTAGAGGATACAGGGTTATTTAAAAGCAGTGATGAGCAGTGGAGTAATCTTGTTAAAACAATTCCGGATAGCTGCCATGTCCTTTTTGTTGAGCAGGAGGTAGATAAGCGAAGCAGAATGTATAAGGCTGTAAAGGAATGTGGCTATTGCGCAGAGATGACGCATCCTTCAATGCAGCAGCGTACACAGTGGATTTTAAAGGGATTTGGGCGTTATGGGTTAAAAATCACACAGTCTGCACTTGATTCGTTTCTTGAAAAAACAGGTGATGACATGGAAAACATCAGAAATGAGATGGAAAAATTGGCTTCTTTTTGTATGGGAAAAGAAGGCATCACAAAAGAAGATGTTGATTTTGTCTGTACAGAACAGATTGAAAATAGAATCTTTGATATGACACAGGCCGTAGCAGAGGGAAAGACACAGTATGCTCTTGAGTTATATGCTGATCTATTAGCATTGAAAGAGCCGGGAATGCGTATTTTATTTTTGATTGCACGTCAGATGAACCAACTTTTATGTGTAAAGGAGATGGAAGTCGGACGTCAGAATAAGGATCAAATTGCAGCTGCTTTAAAGGTTCGTTCGTTTGTAGTTAACAAATTGCTTGGACAGGCAAGACAATTCACCATTGATCAGCTGATACGCTGTGTTGAGCGATGTGTTGAGCTTGAAGAAGCTGTAAAAAGAGGAAATATGAATGAAAGGATTGCAGTCGAGATGGTTTTATTATCAATTGCAAATCGTGAATATCATGCCTGACTAAAAAAAGCTGCCTGCATGAAGCAGACAGCTTTTTATGTGTACAAGACACAAATTAGTTCATAGCGTTAACAGCCTTGTTCATACGGCTGATCTTTCTGGATACAGTGTTATCATGATAAACACCCTTGGATGCAGCCTTTCTCATTACGGACTCAGCCTCAACAACTGCAGCCTGAGCAGCAGCCTTATCACCTGCAGCAACAGCGCTCTCTACCTTCTTGATGTAGGTCTTTACCTTAGAACGAGCAGACTTGTTTCTCTCTGCCTTTGCCTGACTAACTAAAACTCTCTTCTTTGCGGACTTAATATTTGCCATGGGGCACCTCCAAAATTTCTTGTTTTTTAATCTTTTTATAGTTTGAAAACGATACTGTGTATCACTCGAAAACACCGTTTCAACACAAGTGGTATCATAGCCTAAAAACATTGATCTGTCAATACATATTTTCAAAAAAAATGCAAAAAATACAAAAAAGTTTTACATGTAAAACAAGTAGGAACTTCTAATAAAGTTTTACGTGTAAAACTTTGAATAATTTCATGAACCATTTTAACTAAGGAAGGTGAAAATATAATGCTCAATGTAAAAGACAACAAAACAATGATGTATACTGATCTCGCTGTTGAAATTCAGGAAGAATGCAGTGGCAGGCAAGGTGAGATTCCAGGCGTTGTACTGGAACAATACAAAGAAGATGGCAAAGGTATCCGTGTCACAAAAATACAAATCCAAACGGCAGATGGAGCAAAACGCATGGGGCGGCCCATAGGAAATTATATGACACTTGAGTCTGCAGATAAAGAACATTCTAATAAACATTCCGATAAAAATCTTTCTGGAACGAAGCTTCCTGATACAAATCTTCTTGCATCCTATATAAATGGGCTGCTTCCATCATCGGCTCATTCTTTTTTGATTGTTGGTCTTGGAAATGCCAATATGACAGCAGATGCACTCGGACCATTAACAATTGAGAAAATGGCTCAGTCAGGAATGGCTTCATATACTTCAATGATCGTTCCCGGTGTATTTGCGCAGACTGGAATGGAAAGCTGTGAAATCATACAGGGTATTGTACAACAAACTTCTCCAGACTGCATCATAACTATTGATGCGCTTGCAGCAAGAAGTGCATTTCGGCTTGGTACAACAGTTCAGCTTACCGATACAGGTATTCGTCCAGGATCTGGTGTCGGAAATGCAAGAAAGGGCATAACTAAGGAAAATATGAAGATTCCTGTGATTGCCATTGGGATTCCAACAGTTGTAAGTGCCGCAGCAATTGTATCTGATGCAATGGATTCTTTAAAGCAGATAGGCTATAATGAAACGATTCTTGGAAGTATTGCGATGCTTGATAAAGAGGAATATTATCAGCTTATATCAGAAGTGTTTGCGCCAGAGCTTGGGAGTCTCTTTGTGATGCCTAAAAACCTTGATGAAGAATTAGATACGATGAGCAGCTTACTTGCAGCGTCATTGTCACAAGTAATATGTAAACGATAAAATGCTGTAATAAAGAAAACTGGCTGATGCATAGAATAGGCCAGAAAATAAGAAAGGATTTTATAAATGTATAGAAGCTTTCATCCAAGGAGAAAAGAGAAAATAGTCACAACGATACTTTGGTTTTTGGCACTTGCCTGCTCTACCTATATTTTATGGAAAATTAATCCCTATCCAATTCAGCGCGGCATTGGCTGGACAAAACAAAAGACAGAACAGTTTTTAAATCGTTGCATAGACAATACAGTTTCTAATACACTTCCATCGCTTTCTATTTTTTTTGACTGTGAAGGATTATCTAAAGAAAATATAACTCAGACAAATACGTTTTTTTCAAGCGATCCCTTTTATCAGCAGTTCCAAAATAATATTGGTTGCTCTCCAGACAAAAAACAGGTATAATACTGAAAGATAATATTAAATAGTGGAGGTAACAAAATGTCTGAAACAACAAATGTTATGAATTCTGAAGTAGTAAAGCGTTTGCTTTGCTATGTTTCCTACGATACACAGTCAAAGGATGAAAGCAGTGAAGTGCCGAGCACACAAAAGCAGTTTGACTTGGCAAAGGTATTAAAAAAAGAGCTTGAGGAGATTGGAGCTTCTGATGTACGTCTTAGCGATCACTGCTATGTGTACGCAAAGATTCCGTCTAACTTAGATAAGAAGGTTCCGGCAATCGGTTTTATAGCCCATATGGATACTTCACCTGCATTAAGCGGAAAAGATATTAAGCCGCAGATAATACAAAATTATGACGGTGGTGTAATCAAACTTGGTGAAAGTGGCTTTTCTATGGGACCAAATGAGTTCCCGGCACTTGCCGAATTAAAAGGAAAGAGTCTTATTACTACAGATGGAACAACACTTCTTGGCGCAGATGACAAGGCCGGTGTTGCTGAGATCATGACAATGGCAGCATTCTTTTTGGCACATCCGGAAGTAAAGCACGGTGATATCTGCATCGCATTTACACCAGATGAGGAAGTGGGAAATGGTGTTGAATATTTTGACGTGCCGGGCTTTGGTGCTGACTTTGCTTATACAGTAGATGGCGGTTCTGTCGGTGAAATTGAATATGAAAACTTCAATGCTGCAAATCTGCGTGTTGAAGTGCAGGGATATGGCATCCATCCAGGCAGCGCAAAGGGCAAAATGAAAAATGCCATCCGCATGGCAATGGAATTTGAGCAGATGCTGACAGTATTTGATAATCCGGAATATACAGATGGCTATGAGGGTTTTCATCATCTTGGCGGTATCGAAGGCGATTCAGATCATACAACAATGCATTACATTGTACGTGATCATGACGCTGGAAAGCTTAACCAGAAGTTAGCTGAGATTGATAAGGCTTCGGAGTATCTGAATTTTAAATATGGAGAGGGATCTTTTAAGGTGGTGCGTACCGGTTCTTATCAAAACATGAAGGAAATGATTCTTCCTCATATGCATTTGGTTGAGTATGCAAAGGAAGCTATGAGAGAGCTTGGATTAAATGCTAAGAGTGTTCCGATCCGTGGTGGTACAGATGGTGCAAGATTATCCTTTATGGGACTTCCATGTCCGAACCTCTGCACAGGAGGCGCTAATTATCATGGCCGCTTTGAATATGCATGTATTGAGCAGATGGAACTGTGTGTTGAGATTTTAAAGAAAATTGTTGAAAAGTATGCAGTTAAAGAAATCTGATATTCAGAAATCTATATTCAGAAACAAGAACTACTGAAAAGCAAAAAGATTAAAGTGAGGAATTTTGAATGATAACAAAGCAATTTAGCAGGCCATCAGTGAAGATGGCTCTGTCCGATGAGCTTTTAATGAAGGTAGAGCAGCCAGCTCGTTATCTTGGAAATGAGGTAAATGCGGCAAATAAGGATAAATCAAAGGCAGAGGTATCCTTCTGTATGTGTTTTCCAGATGTTTACGAGATTGGTATGTCTCATCTTGGAATCCAGATTTTATATGATATGTTTAACCGTTTTGAGGATACATATTGTGACCGCGTGTATTCTCCATGGATTGATCTTGATAAAATGATGAGAGAACAAGACATAAAGCTGTTTGCAGTAGAATCGCAGGAACCGGTAAAGAGTTTTGATTTTCTTGGAATCACACTTCAATATGAGATGTGCTACACAAATATCCTGCAGATTTTGGATTTAAGTGGCATTGCGCTTAGAAGCGCTGACCGTGATATTAATGATCCGTTTGTAATTGGAGGAGGACCATGTACTTATAATCCAGAACCAATTGCTCCATTCTTTGACCTTTTCTATATGGGAGAGGGTGAGACTCAGTATCGTGCACTTCTTGATCTTTATAAAAAGTGGCGCGCAGAAGGCGGCTCAAGGGAAGACTTTTTACATGAGGCAGCTAAAATTCCTGGCATATATGTACCTTCTTTATATGATGTCACCTACAAGGAAGATGGAACTATTGATGCAATGACACCAATCTACGATGATGTGCCAAAAACAGTACGCAAGGAAATTGTACTCGATATGACAGGTGCAGTCTATCCGGAAAGACCGCTTGTGCCTCATATTCGTGCTGTGCAGGATCGTGTTGTGTTAGAGATTCAGCGAGGCTGTATCAGAGGCTGTCGTTTCTGCCAGGCTGGTATGGTTTACCGTCCTGTGCGTGAGCGTGATGTAGAGCGTCTGAAGCAACTTGCAGTTACAATGCTTCATAATACCGGTTATGATGAGATTTCATTAAGCTCATTAAGCTCTAGTGACTACTCAAAGCTGCCTGAGCTTGTAAATTTCTTAATTGAAGAATGCAGCAAGCGAAAAATCAATATTTCTTTGCCGTCTCTTCGTATTGATGCATTTTCACTTGATGTTATGAGTAAGGTGCAGGATGTCAAAAAAAGCAGTCTTACATTTGCACCAGAGGCAGGTACACAGCGTCTTCGTGATGTAATAAACAAGGGCTTGACTGAGGAGGTAATTCTTCAGGGTGCAAGAGAAGCTTTTGAGGGCGGCTGGAGTCATGTAAAGCTGTATTTTATGCTTGGACTGCCAACTGAGACAGAAGAGGATATGAAGGGCATACCAGAGCTTGCAGAGCGCATGGCAGAGGCTTATTATGAGATCCCAAAGGAAAGAAGAAATGGAAAATGTCAGATTACCATGAGTACATCTTTCTTTGTTCCAAAGCCATGTACACCATTCCAATGGGCAAGAATGTATTCTCCTGAGGATTACTTGGGACGCGCAAGAATTGTAAATCACACAATGAAGCAGCAGCATAACCAAAAGAGTCTCAAGTACAACTGGCATGAAGCATATGTAACAGTTCTCGAGGGTGTTTTGGCACGCGGTGACAGAAAAGTGGCTGATGCCATTGAGACAGCCTATAAGATGGGTGCACTGTATGATGCATGGGGAGAAACATTCCACTATGAGATTTGGACAGCTGCTTTTGAAAAATGCGGCTTATCAATTGATTTTTATAATACAAGAGAGCGCAGTCTTGATGAGGTATTCCCGTGGGATTTCATTGATACTGGCGTGACAAAGGCATTTTATAAGAGAGAATGGGAGCGTGCAATGCAGGAGAAGATTACGCCGAATTGCCGCCAGTCCTGTTCCGGCTGCGGAGCAAAGCGTTTTGGAGGAGGTGTCTGCTTTGAAAATCAGAATTCAGTTTGCTAAATACGGAAAGATGATCTATATCGGACATCTTGATATAATGCGTTATTTTCAGAAGGCACTTCGCCGTGCAGATGTAGATCTTGCCTATACACAGGGTTACAATCCGCATCCTATTTTATCTTTTGCGGCTCCTCTTGGTGTAGGCATTACAAGCTGCGGTGAGTATGCTGATCTTGAGGTTAATTCAAGCGGTTCCTCTAAGGAAATGCTGGCGCGTCTCAATGAAGTTATGGTTCCGGGAATGGAGATTATTGACTATCGTGTATTGCCAGATGATGCAAAAAACGCGATGAGCTGTGTGGCTGCTGCAGATTATTGCCTGACATTTCGAGAGAAACACACACCGCTTGATACGTTTGGCATGACATCTGCTGCTTATTTAAAAGGCTTTGAAGAGTTTTTACAGCAGGAATCTATTGTAATTATTAAGGAAACAAAAAAAGGCACTCGCGAAATGGATATTCGTCCGCTGATTTATGATTTTTGTTTACAGGAAAAAAGTGAGACAGGAGACGGTCCGGCAATCTTTTTGCAGGTATCAACTGGAAGCACCGATAATTTAAAGCCTGAACTTGTATTAAAGGCATATCATGAGCAGACTGGTCTTTCCTGGAATCCTGGAGACATTTCAATTTGCCGCCTTGAGACTTATACTAATACGGCAGTCTCTGCGCCAGACTGCATTGTAGCACCGCAGTTTGTGCCGCTTCGCGAGATGGGAAACGTATTATGAGCCGCCGACTTCTTTCTATGCAGGGGGACCGTGTGCTGACGGCCCTCTGGGATGATGGACGTATTATAGAATGCAGTGTGGACGAGCGTGTACCTGCATTTTTAGGACGTATTTATCTGGCAAAGGTAGATCATATAGTGCCAAGCATTAGCGGTGCATTTTTGTCTGCGGGTGATCAGAAGCTTTATTATTCACTAAAAGAAAATCCGCTGCCTGTTGCTGTCTCATGTAAGCGTGAGGGAATGATTACACAAGGCGATGAGATTGTTGTACAGGTGACAAAGGAAGCGCTAAAGACAAAGGAACCTGGTGCTGGTTCTGCCCTTCAAATTGGAGGACGATATTGTGTCGTTATGATGGAGCCGGCAGGAAAACAGCCAAAGACAAAGATTCTTTTGTCGAGAAAGATTACAGAGGCTACATTTCGTGAAAAGATTTCTGAGGAGGCAGAGGCTCTTGAAGAAGTAAAGCAGCTTTTTGAAGCTGTAAGTCTTAGGGGCTTTTCATTATCTGTGATGGTACGCACAAACGCGGCAGAGGTATCATCTGATCTTGTACTAGATGAAATATCAGTCTGCTGCAGACAGCTTCAGACTGTACTGTCAACAGCAGCTTTTCGCAGTAGTGGAAGCTTGCTTTGGCAGCCGCTTCCATGCTATATAAGTGCCATCCGTGATACTTCTTTAAATGGCTTAGAATCAATTGTCTGTGATAATGAAGAACTTTTAAACGAAGTAAAAAATGCCTTGGATGAATGTAAAGGAAGTGAGGGATTAACTTATTCGCTTTATCAGGATTCTTCATATCCTATGCGAAAATGTTACAACTTGGATACTACTATTGAAAAGGCATTAAAAAGTAAAGTATATCTGTCATCAGGCGCCTACTTAATTATTGAACAGACGGAAGCGCTTGTAGCAATAGATGTTAATACAGGAAAAGCAATTGCATCAGGACGCAAAAAGGAAAATCAGGATTCTTATTTTTACCGCATTAATTTAGAAGCAGCAAAGGAAATTTTGTATCAGCTGCGACTCAGGAACTTATCTGGTATGATTCTTGTAGATTTTATTAACATGACTGATCATGCACTTGAGGATGCACTGATGGAAGAACTTTCCCTTCTTGCACGTAAAGATCCTGTGCATACAAGAATCGTTGATATAACAGCACTTGGTCTTGTTGAAATTACGAGAAAAAAAATAAGAGAGCCACTTGACAAACAATTAAAGATATGTTAAAGTACTAATCGTGTGCCGCACAATGAGGTTTAAGCGCTGCAATTTAGCAGACACCGTACTTGGCGAGTAATTATCTAGGAGGTGCTATATGTACGCAATTATTGCAACTGGTGGCAAGCAGTACAAGGTAGCAGAAGGCGATGTCATTCGCGTTGAGAAGCTTGGAGTAGAAGCTGGACAGACCTACAACTTTGATCAGGTTTTAGCTGTAAACAATGGTGAGATGATCATTGGTACCCCGACTGTTGCTGGAGCAACTGTAAGCGCAACTGTTATGGGCGAGGGCCGTGCTAAGAAGGTTATTGTATACAAGTACAAGAGAAAGACCGGCTATCACAAGAAGAATGGTCACAGACAGTCCTATACTGAGTTAAAGATTGAGAAGATCAACGCTTAATCAATGATTCAGGTAGAGATTATCCGGGATGCTTCCAAAGCGTATGTTGGTTTTTCTATAAAAGGACATGCCGGCTATGCAGAGCACGGGCAGGATATCATTTGTGCAGCGGTTTCCGTTTTAGCGCAGAATACCGTAAATTCTATTGAGCAATTTACGGATGATACATTCTCCGGTGAGATAGATGAGAAAACTGGCAGTCTTGCTGTTTCGTTTCCTCATGGTGTCGGGAAGGATTCCAGGCTATTGTTGGACTCGATGGTACTTGGTTTGACAAGTATTGCCGAGGAGTATGGTAAGAAGTATATTAAAATCCGATTCAGGGAGGTGTAAATCATGTTCAAGATGAATCTTCAGTTATTTGCACATAAGAAGGGTGTTGGTTCTACAAAGAACGGCCGTGATTCCGAGTCCAAGAGACTTGGTGCAAAGAGAGCAGATGGACAGTTCGTTTTAGCTGGAAACATTCTTTACAGACAGCGTGGAACCCATATCCATCCAGGTAACAATGTAGGTATCGGCGGAGACGATACTTTATTTGCGAAGGTTGATGGAGTTGTCCGTTTCGAGAGAAAGGGCAAGGATAAGAAGCAGGTTTCTGTTTATCCAAAGGCTGAGTAAGATTAATAGTATGAAACGAGGAGAGACCGTTGCCGTTCGCAACGGTCTCTTTTGGGTAATGTAGATAAAAACAAGAAAAAAAGCAACAATATATAAAAAGAAAATCAAAAGAAAGGCATTGGTAACGTATTTATGATAGATAGTGCCAGAATATTCATTAAATCCGGTAAGGGTGGCGATGGACATGTAAGCTTTCGTCGTGAGCTTTTTGTTGCTGCCGGTGGTCCTGATGGCGGCGACGGCGGAAGAGGCGGAGACATTATTTTTGAAGTAGATAAGGGTCTGAATACATTAAATGACTTTCGTCATGTACGCAAATATATTGCGCAGTCTGGAGAGGACGGAAAAAAACGCCGCTCTCATGGTGCAGACGGACAGGATTTGATTGTAAAGGTTCCAGAAGGAACAATCATTCGTGACGATGCAAGCGGAAAGATTATTGCCGATATGTCTGGAAAAAATATGCGTGAAGTAATCTTAAAAGGTGGCAGAGGCGGCGCCGGAAATATGCATTTTGCCACACCTACCATGCAGGTTCCTAAGTTTGCAAAGCCAGGTCAGCCGGCTATGGAGCTTTGGGTTCGCTTAGAGTTAAAGGTTATCGCAGATGTCGGACTTGTTGGATATCCGAATGTTGGAAAATCTACCATTTTATCAATGGTAACAAATGCAAAGCCAAAGATTGCAAATTACCATTTTACTACGCTTGATCCGTATGTAGGAATTGTAGACCTTGAGGGTACAAACGGTTTTGCACTTGCTGACATTCCTGGTCTTATTGAGGGTGCTTCAGAAGGAATCGGCCTTGGCTTCCAGTTCTTAAAACATATTCAGCGTACAAAAGTACTCATTCATGTAGTAGATGCAGCCTCCACTGAAGGCCGCGATCCAATTGAAGATATTCGCACCATTCAGAATGAATTGGCATCATATGATCCAGAGCTGTTAAAGAAACCAGCTGTCATTGCTGCCAATAAGGTTGACGTTATTCAGACAGAAGATGGCGATGAAGATCCTATTGAGCGTTTAAAGAATACTTTTGAACCAGAAGGCTTAAAGGTATTTCCAGTTTCAGCAGCTTCAAATCAGGGCTTAAAAGAGCTTTTATACCATGTATGGCAGATTCTGTCTACAATGGATCCAGAACCGACTGTTTATGAAAAGGAATATGTTCCGGAATACGATCTTGGAAGCAATCTTCCTTATACAGTAGAAAAAACAGATGAACATTTATTTACAGTTGAAGGACCTCGTATTGAAAAGATGCTTGGCTATACAAACTTAGATTCCGAGAAGGGCTTTACTTTCTTCCAGCGCTTCTTAAAGGAGACAGGAATCTTAAAGGAGCTTGAGGATCTTGGAATCGAAGATGGCGATACTGTTAAGATGTATGGTCAGCACTTTGATTATTATCACGAGTAAAGAAAAAGGAGACTTTAAATGACAAGTAAGCAGAGAGCATATTTAAAGAGTCTGGCTATGGATCAGTCTGCGATCCTTCAGATTGGAAAGTCCAGCCTGACACCAGAAATTACCAGATCAGTAGACGAAGCATTAGAAGCACGTGAACTGATTAAGATTCATGTATTGAAGAACTGTTTTGATGATGGTTCTTCTATTGCTGAGGTATTAGCAGAGCGTACACGCGCAGAAGTTGTACAGGTAATCGGAAAGATGATCGTACTGTATCGCCCGGCAAAAGAAGAGAAGAAGAGAAAGATCGTTCTTCCAAAATAATAATATGATACCAGGGTCCCAAGCTCCAAAAGCCGTTCGTGCTTGCACGATTAGGTTTTTGAGCTTGGGACCCGCAAAAACATGAGGATGCAGCGAT